>CAZNET010000444.1:0-2908 GCA_964571885.1 uncultured Pirellulales bacterium | reverse complement strand
TTGTAAAATAAGAATTTTTTTCTCCGATAGAAATGCCCAAAATAACTCCAAAAGAAAAGATAAAAACGACAGTCGCAATTCTAAATAAAATTACGCATATATTGTAAATTATATTTTCTTTATTCATCTTTTTTTCGTTCGTTCTTATCATAATAATCTTACAACCAAAAATATATTTTGTCAAATCTTTACTAACTGTTTACAATTCTATCAGATCTATCTGCCTATATGGCCGAAAAGATGATGTATTATTTAAATACAGGAGTTCCGGGGTAGCGGATCCTGGAAAAATGAACACCTTAATGTTGGAGATATGAAAATGGAAATCAAGAGAACCTTCGGATACGTCATTTGTTTGTCTGTTTTATTGTCTGTCTCGGCCGGTTTGTGTTACGGTAAAGACGTATCGAAAGTCGATGAGGATATAAAACAGGTCGCTTTATTCAAGAACGGCCTTGGATTTTTAATATCCGAGGTGGATGTACCGAAAGGGGAGAAGCAGATAAGTTTTACACCCTGCGCGGCGGCCTCTCACGGAACGTTCTGGGTATCTTACGACAAGGACACCGAGATCAGCAGCATTGTGGCCAAAAATACGCAGGCCGATCACAAGACAGAGGCGATAACAATTCAGGAACTGATCCGGGCCAATCATGGAAAAAGAGTAAATGTATATACCTCAATAGAAGGCAAAGAAAAAATTACAGGCGTGATCGAATATACAGGGCAGCAAAGACCTCCGCTTGAGCCGAATCCTTATTTACCCGGTGTTATGGTCAGTCAATCAAGCCACGGCCGCCGTTACTATCCCGCCGATTTGAATGCGAGTCTGGTTATCATACGAACCGAACAGGGCGAAACAGCTCTGAATCCGCAACAGATCCAGTATATGGAAATACTGGACGGCCCGATGGCAAGGATGTTTGACGGGAAAAAAGAATCGATGTCTTTGGATATCGAGCTGGCAAAACCCGGCAAGGCGCGAAAACTCAGCATCAGTTACCTGGCGAACGGGATCACCTGGGCACCGAGTTATATTATCGATATTTCCGATGCCAATGACGCGAGACTCTCGGCCAAGGCGGTCGTGATCAACGAAATATGCGATCTTGAGGATGTCACCCTTCAGTTGGTGACCGGATTCCCGCATCTGGAGTTTGCCGGTATCATAAGCCCGCTTGCTAAAAAGGCCGATCTTGCCGGTTTTTTAATGTCACTAAATGCAGATCCGACCCAACAAAACAGATATAGAGGAATGGTTGTCAGTAATGTTTCTCAACCCATGTCTCAATCAGTTGCCTATAAGTATGATATGGAATTGGCTGTTATGCCGGAATACGGAAACGCTCAGCAGGGCAAGGTATCCGAGGACCTTTTCTATTATCCGATCGAGAATGTAAATCTGAAATTGAAGGAGACGGGATATTATCCGCTTTTTACCGAGACCGTCCCCTTCAAGCATATCTATCAGTGGCACATCGATGATTTTGTCGATGAGTACGAACGTTATCGTCATCACAGACCGCAGCAGGAAAAAGAGCCTGAACAGGTAGTCTGGCACAGTATCAAGCTCGATAATAAAAGTTCGGTTCCCTGGACAACGGCTCCGGCTGAGATTATCAAGGACAATTTGATCCTCGGCCAGGATCTGATGAGATACACTCCGAAAGACGCAACCGCAACCGTTAAGATCACCCGTGCGATCGGCGTCAAGGCCGAGCAGGCGGAGCTTGAACAAGAACGACAGCGCGACGCCGCACAGCTCTATGGATATCATTACGACCTGATAACGCTTGAGGGTACGCTATCAGTGGCGAATTTCCAGGATAAGCCGCTGACGATCGAAATTGAAAAGAATCTATCCGGCGAGGTAGTTTCCAGTAATCCCGAGGCGGAAGTAGAAACAATCGCCACAGGCTTGTGGAAGATGAACGCTTCAAGAAAACTGACCTGGAATCTTGAAATGGAGCCGGGAGAAATAAAGAAAATCACATATTCCTATAAAGTCTATGTACGCAGATAAGATTTCTTTTCTATATGATGAACAGATTGGAAACAGAAGTTTCGGTTAATCGTCCCGGTTGTGTTAGTGATTAGAATATCACTCGATCGAGTCGATGTTGTTTTGGGGTTTACCGACGAGGTAAATCCTGTTTTTGCCGCTTTTTTTGGCGTCGAGCAGAGCCTGGTCGGCTTTTTCGAAGACCTCCTCAGCGGTATCACCATCATTGGGAAAGCTGGCCAGTCCGCCGCTGATGGTCAAGGTGCCTTTGCCTTCGGGGCCGAGCATATCGAGGTCGGCTTTTTTGATTTCGTTTTTAAGTCGTTTGGCGATGAACAGGGCTTCTCTCGGGTGGTCGGACTGTCCGGATCGGCGTTCGGTTTTTCCTTTGACCGGTTTCTGCGCTGAGTTGTCCCAGAAGATGATCGCGAATTCGTCGCCGCCCATCCGCGCGACGACGTCGTGACTTCTGCAGCATTTCTTGATCAGGATCGATGCCTGTTTGAGTATCTCGTCCCCGACCGAATGGCCGTAGGTGTCGTTGTACTGCTTGAAGTCATCGATATCGAACACCAGCAATGTTACCTGCCGGTCGTTTTACCGGGCCCGTTCGTTGATCTGATGGGAGAACTCCCAGAGGTATCGTCGATTCTTCAGGCTGGTCAGGTCATCTTCGGTCGCCAGTTTTTCGAGGGCGGCGATTCGGTCCTGCAGTTGTTTTCGTTCCCGAGAAAAATCCTGTAGTGGCGGGGCCGCAGCCGGTTTTATTTCGGCGGGTTCTTCCAGCAGGTCATCGATATTCATCGGTGAGATGAAATAACCGTCCGCAACCGGTTTATGCCCGTTGGCGGATCGGGTCCATTCGCGGACTTGCGGTTCTTCGAGCATTTGAACAACAAGAATGAT
>CAZNET010000443.1:0-2913 GCA_964571885.1 uncultured Pirellulales bacterium | reverse complement strand
ACTGGCTTGAAGAAAACGGCCGTTTTGATGATGTTACAATCAGAGCGATACCGGAAGGACGGGTCGTTCATGCTAATGTTCCTGTCGCTCAAATCACGGGGCCGTTCGCAATGACCCAGATATTGGAGTCGTCTTTTCTCAATCACATAAATTATCAAATCCTGATCGCCACGAAGGCTAACAGGATACGTCAGGCCGGCTGCAGGAATCTTACGATCGAATTTGGACTGCGTCGAGGCCAGGGTAAAGGCGCCAATGCCGGGGCCAGAGCTGCTTTGGTCGGCGGAGCGGATTTCACATCCAATACCGGCTTGTCCTATACTTTAGGAGTCCCTCCTAAAGGCACACACGCACACAGTATGGTACAGGCATTTATGGCGATGGGCCAAGGCGAACTCGGCGCTTTCGAGGCCTATGCGGAAGTCTTTCCGGACGACTGCCTGCTGCTGGTTGATACCGTTGATACACTGAACAGTGGAATACCAAACGCGATCAAGGTTTTTGAACGATTACGAAAGAAAGGCCATCAGCCTCTGGGAATTCGGCTCGATTCGGGTGATTTGGCTTATCTCAGCATTCAGGCGGCCAAAATGCTCAATCAGGCGGGTTTTGAAGATGTAACAATATTTTTGTCAAACAAACTCGACGAACTGGTTATCTGGCAAATTATTGAACAGATAAAAAATGATGCTCCGCATAACGGTCTTGATGCCGACCATGTCATATCAAGATTATCCTATGGCGTGGGGACACGTATGATCGTTTCCGAAGGCAAGCCGGCGCTGGATGGTGTTTATAAGCTTGCAGCGATTAAAGATAAAAATAATTGGCTGCCGGCGATAAAAGTATCAGAAAATCCGGAGAAAACAATTAATCCGGGGTTTAAAAATGTTTGGCGGCTTTATGATAATCGAGGCCAGGCAACTGCCGATTTATTAGGCTTAAAAGATGAGGATATCAATCAAACAGATATGGTAACACTTCATCATCCGACCAGAAACGGCGTGAGACGAACGATTGAAAAAGGTCAATTGTCAGGCGTTGAATCCTTGTTGGTTGATATTGTCAAGCAAGGAAATTTGACATATGATTTTCCTTCACTTGAACAGATGAGACAAACAAGGGACGAGGATCTAAAAAAACTCGATGCCGGCGTCAAAAGACTTCTTAATCCACATGTCTATCATGTGTCATTGACTGAAAAATTGTGGAATCTCAAACAGCAGCAGATTAATTCATGGAAATCATAAAAAAATCAAAGGGAAAAAAATGCCTGAATTACCTGATGTTCAAATCTTTAAGCGCTATATGGATTCCACGTCACTGCACCATAAAATTAAAAATGTTTCAGTAAATAGTACAAAGGTTCTGGAGTCGGTCTCAGAAAAACACCTAAAAAGTAAACTGAAAAACCGAAGTTTTGAATCAACTAAGCGCTATGGTAAATATTTATTTGCTAAAACCGATCAAGATTTCTGGTTGGTGCTGCATTTTGGTATGACAGGCAATATAAAATACTTCAAAAGTGACACTAAAACGATCAAGCACATCAGAGTTTTATTTTGTTTTACGAATGATTATCATCTGGCTTATATTTCTCAGCGGATGCTGGGTCGGATTAGTTTGGCGGACTCTGTAGAGACTTTCATAGAAAAACAAAAATGGGGTCCGGATGTGATGGAAATTGGCTATGACACATTTAAAAAAATTATTCAAAAATCACGGGGCGCGATAAAGTCTACCTTGATGAACCAAAAGCTTTTAGCGGGTATCGGCAATGTTTATTCGGATGAAATCTTGTTTCAAAGCAAAATACACCCCAAAAAATCTATTGCTAAATTGAATCAGGATTCTTTGGAAGATATTTATCATAATATGAAAAAAGTGTTAATTAAAGCAACACGATGGCAGGCCGATCCGCACAGATTTTCGAATTCTTATTTGCTTTCTCATCGTGATGAAGACGATAAGTGTCCTCGATGCGGCTCACAAATCGACACCCTTAAGATTTCAGGCAGAACCGCTTATTTTTGTCCGAATTGTCAGACAAAAACTTAAAAAGCGATGTAAATCAGTAAATAGCCATTGCCGATTAAGGAGATTGCTGATTTCAGTATTATTGAGAGATGATAAATTAGAAGAAGGTGGATGATAAAAAAGTCATATGAAGTATTAATATTTAAAGGAGTGACCATAATGACGGTTGCAACAAGAACCAAAGAAGAAATCAAAAAAGATGTGGTAGATGAGCTTTATTGGGACGGCCGTGTTGACGCTTCAGAAATCAAGGTGGAAGCGTCGGATGACGGAGTGGTTACTTTGACAGGCACGGCGCCTAATTACACCGCTTATGATGCTGCCGATGAGGACGCATGGGCGATCTCCGGCGTTAAAAATGTAAAAAACGATCTGGTTATTAAATATCCATCTACACAAATCGTGCACAGTGATCCGGAAATGCAGGCGAATATTGAAAATATTCTGCTTTGGCATCCCGATATGGACGCGACGAATATCGACGTGTCGGTTGAAAACAGTTGGGTCGTTTTGCGAGGTACTGTTGATAGCTATTGGAGAAAAATCAGGGCCGAGGAATTAGCCATGGGACACAGTGGCGTCCTTGGCATTACCAATGAATTGGGCGTAGTACCCAGTAGAAAATTTGAAGATAAAACAATTGCTGAAGATATCCAATCAGCAATGGAGCGAAACATCAGTATCGACATGGATACCATTGATATTAAAGACGATAAGGGGAAGGTTACCCTCACGGGAACAGTACCTTCTTTGCATGCACTTCGTGCCGCACAGAGAATTTCTGAAAATACAAAAGGTGTGTTGATGGTGGATAACGAATTGTTAATCAGATAGGACTTGATAAAAGTTCGGATAAACGAAACTGGTATTAAAACA
>CAZNET010000442.1:0-2913 GCA_964571885.1 uncultured Pirellulales bacterium | reverse complement strand
GTGTGTACCATTCTTCCGCAGACCCGGGACAATCTGCTCCCTGATCACAGGGAATCATGTTATATTCCTGAATAACGGCGTTGCAGTCATAGGTTGCGCGGCCGACGATCGAGTCCAGCTCACTGTAGGAAATCTCATCAAACGTATCTGCAATCGGTTCTTTCGAGACCAAAAGCGCGGTACCGTCCGGCCAGTCCAGATGGAAGAAATGCACATCTTTTTTCTTGTAAAAATTATCAGCCGACAGATCAATCAGCCTGACACTGTCCGGGTCGACGGTATCAAGAACGACAAAATGATTTTTGCCGGGCAGATGCAGTATCGAGAAAACGTCACTGAGATTTTTCAGTGTATCGATATCCGTATGAACCGCTTTGCAGTAAAAATTAATCGCTTCGAGATAGTGTTTGAGATTTAACAATGTGGTCGTTCCGGTTTCCTCGTCAACCAGTTCGCTTAACTGCTCATAGGTGACATTGACGCCGGCCTGCGCAGCAATGTACTTCACTGCCGCCGTGGCGCAGTTCTGCGGAGTCTCCGCCGCGGCGAAACAAAGCCGTTCGGTCAGCAATTGCTCCGTATCAATGGTGTCGGAGATACTGAATAACTGGGACTTGACAGTGACATTAGAAAAATATTCGATAGTGGCTCCACTTTGATAGTCCACATCGAACTCGTAGCTTTCCGGAATCGTTTCGTTAATGTCGGTAATGATCCAGATATCTCTCGATAAAAGCCGATCGGTCTGGGCTTCGTATCGATCGATGGTTATCTTAAACGGTACCGGGCCGCTCGATAAATTCTGATAATCCGTACAGGTTGTGACAGTGCGCGAGCAGGTGTCGGTTGTTATTTCGCTTGATACCAGAGAATAGTCCCTGAGCGGATTTAAGACCACATCGATTGACAATCCCTCCATGTTCAGTGTCAGTTTAACAAGGGATTGACCGTTTGTCGTTTGCTCGAGACCCGTTACTTCCATGCCGGCAAGACTGTCGTAACGGTAAATGCCGTATCCCCATGGAATGAGCCCGGCGGTCAGAGGTCCGTTATGAACGGCCGGACTGCTTTGGGTGGCGTTGACCATGGCTATGTTGATGGGCAGAAAATACCGTGTATATTCTATACCGTCCCAGGCATAGATCCGATGCTGATTGGCTTCCATTTTGAAATTTGTTGTCATGAAATTATCTTTAATTATTTCGTCGGGTTCGACGGTATCGGTTCTCGAGAGGACCTTGACATCCCGGTAAAAACGGTCACCGTCAAATTTGACGATGACATCCGATTGCATCGTGGATTCATTCAGCAGTCGGTAACGTGTATTGAACGGAATGGCATCGAGCCGCATTTTTTGCAGGTTTTCAGTGACTTCCGGTTTGGTGGTTGAATTCTGATATTCGCTTATTTTCTGTTTAATCCTGTTATTGATCTCGTCCGGATCGGCCAGTTTTGGCGCTTCATACTCGTTATGCACCGCTTTGATTGTACCGGCCGGTATCCAGTGACTTTTCGGGCTGGCGGTCAATTGCTGAAAAATGTCAAGAATTTCCTGCCGTTCAAGCGGCCTGTCCGCCAGAGCACTGGCTAAAACGGAAATTGAAAAAAGACTTGTAAATAAAAATTGACGTAATCGCATCATTGTCTCCTTCCTTAAGATAAAGAGATTAATAGTGTAATCGTTCTGTGCCGGCTATGACCAAATGACATCCTATGTCATATTTTATGACGTATTTCGAGGCCTTAAGATTGAATAAAAATTTCTGATTTTTTTAAAAAATGTTCAGATTTTTCTCTTTTTGATGATGAACCAGCTTTTTTTGAAGTTTAATTTGGAGAAATATTGCGACAGATATCAATCCCGGATTAGGAAGAGGGCGTATGGGTCATTATTGAAGCGTTTCGAGCCAGTGATCCATGATATATTTCATATCGTTGGGATCGACAAGGCCGTCCATATTCAGATCGGCGTGACCACAGTAGTTCGGCTCATTGCAGTCAGCACGGCCCCAGTGATAAGTAAGAAGCGAATAATCCCTGAAATTAACTATATCATTGGGTTCCTGATAAATATCCGGCGGAATCTGGTGAATATCGATATAATCAACGGGGAACCAATAGTCAATTTCAAAATCATATACATTGATTGTGCATGTTCCCGGCGAAGTTGCCTGATAATCCAGAATAAACCAGTCACCGGCGACAGCATCACTTGAACCATAATAATCAAATCCGAGATTGGCATCAAAAGGCAATGTGAATGAGGTGGCTAAAACCTGAGCATTGCTTCCGGCTTTTTCTGTTCGCGCATGCGAATAATCATTTGTTAAATCATTAATTTCACCCGGCAAAAACCTTCCTAAATCCTGATTAGCGCCTTCGAGAAAAACACCGCCGCCATTCCAGTAACCGTTGGAATCCGAACTGACGATAACTTTCAGTTTCGTGCCGACATAAATATCACGATAATCAAAGGGAGTGTTGGCGTCAAATTCGTACATTTCTGTCGTAGCAGCGGCTTGACAAGGGACTAATGACAGCAAGATTGTTATGAAGGAAATGAGCAAATATATCTTTTTTATTCTGCAGTTATACCACTCAACACTTTTTACCATCACCGAAATCCTCAAAAAACAATATAGTAATATAGCGAAAAAGCAATGTTATGTCAAGGATATTCTGAATTTAATGATAAATAGATTGTATTGCGTCTGAATTGTGGGATAATACTGTAAATGTAGAATATAGCACGTAAGGGGAATTGATATGTCAGAAGTACCACCAATCATGTTGTCGGCTATTATCTGCGACCGGGTTATTTTCGATAAAATCACGTCGATGCCGAGTCTGATCAATATGTCCCTGGCCAGGAAGTCCCCGGTCTCGCAGATGGGGCCCACCACGTCCGCCGTG
>CAZNET010000441.1:0-2920 GCA_964571885.1 uncultured Pirellulales bacterium | reverse complement strand
AAGACCGCAAGGTATTTCCTGCAGGCCAACGAGATACCGAACCGGCCCTTTCGGTTCGATTTTGTGGCCGTTACGTTAGATGAAAATCTCAAAGAAATCATCACTCATTATCCCGGGGCCTTTTCGCTGTGAACCTATGGAACTGATCGATACCCACGCGCATTTGACATTCGAGCAGCTCATCGGCGATGTCGATGTCGTGCTGAAGCGAAGCCGGGAAGCATCCGTGACACGCTGGATCACGGTCGGCACCGAGCCGAAGGAAAATCCTCAGGTTGTTGAGCTTGCTTCACAGCACGACGGCCTGTTTGCTGCGCTGGGCATCCATCCGCATTATGCCAAAAACGCGACAGACGATGACCTGGTTGAGTTAAAGACGCTGGCCGCCGATGAAAAGGTCGTCGCGATCGGCGAAACAGGGCTGGATTATCATTATGATTTTTCACCGAAAGACCAGCAGCTCGCTTTGTTTGAAAGTCACTTATCTATTGCCGCTGGGTCCAATTTACCGGTGATCGTTCATTCAAGGGAAGCGTTCGATGATACGGTTTCGGTTCTGGATAATTTCCAGGGGATTCTGAAAGATGTCGTGTTTCACTGCTACAGTTATTCGCCCGAGCAGGCAAAGCTGCTTCTCGACAAAGGTTACCATATTTCCTTTACCGGCGTGGTGACCTTCAAAAACGCCGAGACCACACGGTCTGCCGCCAAGGCCGTGCCGCTTGACAGAATGATGATCGAAACGGATTGTCCCTTTATGTCACCGGCACCGATGCGAAAACAGAAAACAAACGAACCGGCCCTGCTGATCCACACCGCAAAATTACTGGCCGAGTTAAAAAACGTATCGATCGAAACCCTCGCCCAGAAAACAACCCAAACCGCCAAAAATTTCTTCAACCTCCCGGATTGAATTTCGTTGAGATGTCATTTCGACCGGAGCAATGTAAAACATTGCGCAGTGAAGAAATCTACTGTTTGTCATTCCGCATTGGGCTGGAATGACAAAATACGAAACAATAAAACCAAAGTTATTATCTGTAATCGTTTTTGTTTTCGTTTTTCTTGTAGTGGTAGAGTATGGCGAAGAGGACGAACCAGGTTACGGCCAGGACCGGCAGCATGAGGTCTTTTATCAGGTCGAAGGCGGTCAGGATCAGTGTGATGACCGCGGCGATGATCGAGGCGTGCAGCAGGGCGAAATCGATCGGCCCTGAAAGCTTTTTGACACTTTCGTGTTTCTGCGTTTCCCACTTTTGAAGGGCCTCTTCGGCACCCTTCGCCTGGTCTTTCGGCACCGCGACATAAACCCGGTTCGGCCTGCCCCTGCGGTGACCGATATAGCCGATGTAAACGCCGTCCGCATGCGGGTCCTCCAGCGCCACCGCATCGAACCCTTGTTCATGCAGAAATTTCACCGCCTCCTGGTAACAACAGGGACTGGTTTCATAAACAACCTGCTTTTCCACCGTTTCATTCATTTTTATGTCACGTTTGGTTATCCTTCGGTTGGCTGGGTATTTTGTTCCTGGTTTTTGATGACGGATTTGGCGGCGGCGATGATCGACGCGATGTCGGCCAGGTTCGACGGGATGATCAGCGAGTTATTGGTCTTGGCCAGGTTGCCGAACTCGGTGATGTACTGCTCGGCGATCCGCAGGTTCACGGCGTCGGTGCCGCCTTTTTCGACGATCGAGAGGGCGATCTTGCGAATTCCCTCGGCGGTGGCGGTGGCGACGCGTTTGATCTCAAACGCCCGGCCTTCCGCCTCGTTGATGCGCCGCTGCTTTTCGCCTTCCGAGCGGGCGATCACTTCCTTCTTGTCGCCCTCGGCGCGGTTGATCTTGGCCTGGCGGTCACCTTCGGATTCGGCGATGGTGGCGCGCTTCTCGCGCTCGGCCCGCATCTGTTTTTCCATCGCGTCCTTGATGCTCTGCGGCGGCTGGATGTTCTTGACCTCGTAGCGCGTCACCTTCACGCCCCACGGATCGGACGCCTTGTCCACCGCGGCAACGATGACACTGTTGATATTCTCGCGCTCCTCGAATGTCTTGTCCAGGTCGAGCTTACCCATCACCGAACGCATCGTCGTCTGGGCCAGCTGGATGGCGGCGAAACGGTAGTTATCGATGCCGTACGATGCCCGCTTGGGGTCGCCGACCTGCATGTAAAGAATCCCGTCCACCTCAACGGCGATGTTATCCTTGGTAATACAGGTCTGCGGAGGGACATCAACCGCCTGTTCTTTGAGCGTATGCCTGTAGGCGACCTTGTCGATGAACGGTGTCAGGATATGAAAACCAGCTTCGAGCGTTCTCGAATACTTGCCGAGTCGTTCGATAATGAATGCCTGCTTCTGCGGTACGATCCTGATGGTTTTGACAAAAACAACAATTGCGAATACAATTACCAGTACAAGAATGATGGTTAACGGTGTCATGGTTTTTCTCCTTTCTTATAATTTTTTGACTTTCAGATTCAGATTTTTCTTGTCCACGATCTTTACGGTTGTGCCCGGCTCGATTTCTTCGTCGGCTTCGGCGTTCCAGTTGGTGCCGTGAAATTCTACCTTCCCGGCTCTGTCCGGCAGGATCATCTCCTTGACAACCGCTTTTTCACCGACGAATTCCTGCAAATCGACACTGCCGTCCTGCCGGGAAGTGACATGGCCGTAGAAGAGCCCCTTGAGCCATCGGCGAAGCGCGATTAGACACACCACCGATGAGATAATGAAGATGAGCAGTTGTCCATTGATGCCGATATCAGCCAGCAGACACACCAGCGCGGTAATGCACGCGCCGACTCCGAAAAAGAAGATGATCAGCCCCGGCACCGCGAATTCGGCGATCAGCAGCAGAATGCCGATGATCAGCCAGATCACCTCCGGTTTCAAAAAGTCCTTTAGGTTCTCTATTAAATT
>CAZNET010000440.1:0-2922 GCA_964571885.1 uncultured Pirellulales bacterium | reverse complement strand
GGCTTTTTGTCTGCGTCCAGCGCGACAAAAGTCAGATGCGCGGTTGTGGTGATGACCTGTTTCGATGTCGCCGGGTCTTCTTTGACGACACGGACACCGACTTCCATAGAGGTTCGCCCGGCGTAATTGACCGTCGCCATCAGCACTACATGGTCGCCGATATTGACCGGCTCCTTGAAGATCAGCGAATCGACACCGGCGGTGACGACCTCTTTGCCGCTGTGCCGCTGAGCCGCCATCGAGGCGGTCATGTCGATCCACGCCATGATGACCCCGCCGAAGATCGTCCCGTAAGGATTGGCCTGATCCGGCATGACGAGATAACGGCTGTTGACCGAACTGTCCGAAGGCCTTTTACTCTCAACTGTCATCGTTCGTTCCTTAAAGAATTTGCCTCTTTTGTAACAACCAAGTGCCGGAATGTAAAGAAATTTTATACAGCTTATCTGAACACAAAATTCTCAGGATTTGATTAATTGCTGAGCGATGATTTGGGCGGCGGTTCTGTTGGCGACTTCGGCGCAGGCGCGTTTCATGTCTTTTAGTTGGTCGGGGTTTTTCAACAGCGGTTCGAGTTCTTCCCACAGCCACTCTTTTCGGTCGGTAAAATCGGGCAGGTCATCGACGATGATCGCGGCACCTTTTTCGACGAGTTTGCCGGCGTTGCGGTACTGGTGGAGGTCCTTGTGGTGCGGGTACGGCATGCAGAGACTGGGGACCGAACAGGCGGCGAATTCGGCGACGCTGACCGCGCCGCTTCTGCCGATCAGAAGATCGGCCGCGGATAATAAGTCTGCCATGTTGTCGTAATAATCGATAAGTCGATAGCGGATTTTCGCTCTCCTGTAGGCTTTAGTAACATCATCGATGTTGGCTATCCCGGTCAGGTGAACGATCTGCCAGGTGTCACTGTACGCTTCGAGATTTTCAAGCAGGGCGATAATGGTGTCGTTGATACTTTTGGCGCCGCTGGAGGCGCCGGTAACCAGCAGGATTTTTTTATTGGAATCCAAACCGAGCTCGGCCACCGCTTTCTGCGGATACGGATTGTCGAAGGACGACCTTAAGGGACAGCCCGTCACGGTAACTTTCTTTTTTTTTCTCTGAAAAAATTCCGCGGCTTCAGGGAACTGGACGAAAACCTCGTTGGCCCAGCGGTAGATCAGTTTATTGGCCTTGCCCGGTACGATATCGACGTTAATGAGTTTGACAGGCATCTTTAATATATGGGCGGCGTAACAGACCGGCGCGGCGACGAAGCCGCCGATGCCAATGACGCAAGGATAATCGGCTTCGGATAACATCGCCTTGGCCTGTTTGTAACTTGCTGTGAACGTCTTGAAAAAACGGATCATTTTTGCCGGATGCAGTGAAAAACCGATGGCGGGCAGTTGGGTGAATTCGAAATCGGTTTTTGACAGAATCGCCGAATCAATATCACGTGTACTGACGAAAAAGTGACATTTCGAGGTTGGCTGAAGTTTTTTGATCTTTTCGGCCACGGCCAGGGCCGGGTAGATGTGTCCGCCGGTTCCGCCCCCGGCGAAATAAAAGCTGCCGCTCATGTTTCGAGCTCCTCCAGCGAATCAGCCGGTTTTGTCTGTTTTGCGATATTGATCAGCACGCCCACCGCGGCGGATGTCAGCAGCAGGGACGTTCCGCCCGCGCTGATGAACGGCAGCGGGATGCCCTTGGTCGGCAAAACGACTGTCACGACGCCGATATTGATCGCGGCCTGGACCGCCACGGCGAAACAGATGCCCGCGGCGAGCAACTGGCCGAACCGGTCGCGGCAGCGGACCACGATGATCAGACTGAGCCAGACAAAAACGATGAACAGCAGAATCACGGACACGGTGCCGATGAAGCCGAGTTCTTCACCGATAATGGCAAAGATAAAATCAGTGGTGTCTTCGGGAAGATGGCCGTACTTGCAGATGCCGCCGCCGAGGCCTTTACCGAACAGCCCGCCCGAGCCCAGCGCGATCAGCGACTGATTGGCCTGGTAAGCCGCCGAACCGGCCAATTCCTGCGGATTCAAAAACGCCCGGATACGTTCGATACGGTGCGGCGAGCTTATCACAACATAAGCAAAACCGACGACCGCGAACGGAAGCGGCGTCAGCATGTGCCAGAGGCGGCAGCCCGCGAACAGCATGACCAAAAAACTGATCAGGCAGATAAACGCAGCGGTCCCGAAATCCTCGATAATCACCAGCCCCGCGACGAGCCCGATCGCGATGCACATCGGGATAAAGGTCTTGAAGTAGCGGCCGAGTTGGTCTTGATAACGGTCGCAGACAGCGGCCAGAAAAATGATCAGCGACCACTTGCCCAGCTCGGACGGCTGAAAACTAAGGTCCACAGGCCCCAGCGGGATCTTGAGCCACCGGTAATGCATATTGATTTTCGGCACGATCTGAGGAAGCGTCGGATAAAAACGCTGGGAGGAGACCAGTATAAGCAGAACGATGCTGAGAATCAGAAAATAGATCACCGGCGATTTAAGCCGGCCGTTGTGCAGACTGAGCCGGCGGTAATTAAATCTTGAAAACGCGATCAGAACCAGCACCGCCAGCGGGAAATAGATGATCTGCCGCAAGGGAGCGTAGTCGTAGAAACGGTTCAGCTCGAAGGTGTGCTGAAGATTCACACCCGCCGAGAACACGAACACCGTCCCGATCGCCATCAGCAAAAGCACGACGATCAATAACCAATCCGCTATTTTCGAATCGTTCGTCAGGTCCATATCTAAAAATTATGATTATTATTTAAACTGCATCTACCTATTCTTCGGCTTATGCAAGGCAAATACCTCAAAAAATACTCACCTATCACATCAACCATAAATCATTTGCACAGAATACGACATGTAGGTAAGATGTAAATTGTATATTAGGAAATACGATAATATGGAAAACA
>CAZNET010000439.1:0-2924 GCA_964571885.1 uncultured Pirellulales bacterium | reverse complement strand
GATTTTCCGGCTCAATAGCTGCGGAAAAATGCCAGCGCCGATACGTATCGGCGGTTCGGTACGCTGGGCAAATTCGACAATCCAAAGCTGGATAAGTTTAGGCTGTCCCGACCGACAGAAGTTTGAAGTAATGCAGCAGACAGGGGGTGAAAGATGAAAGCGAAAAAAAAGAAGGCGACTGCTGATACAGCCGCCCCGAAAAAAATCATACGACAAAACGAATCATACTCACAAGGTCAAAACCAGTCAACAGAAAATCATCGCACGGAGCGTATCCGCAAACACAGAGCGGATATTCCCAAAATCCACCGCAAGACCTACGACAGAGCTATGCAGGGCAAGAGTCTTAAATCAGCGGTTAAGTCATTCTGTCTTGAATGCGTCTGCTGGCAGAAAGAAGAAGTTCGGCTCTGCACGTCTTTAGCCTGTCCCTTATATCCTTACAGACCATATAAACAAAGGTCAAAACAAGCCTTCAAGGGCGTTAGTTTCGGCGTAGAATCGAAAAACTCCGACAAGGGGGATAATTATGCCGGATAGAGAGAAAATGCAACGTGTAAACATAAAAACTCCCTGCCCTGTATGCGGCAAACCGGACTGGTGCTTAGTTGCGCCGGATAAAACAGCGGCTATATGCCAAAGGGTTCAGGAAGGCTCAGTCAAGCGGTGCGGGGATGCGGGCTGGCTGCATATACTGATTGAAAGAGGTTCAAAGTTTCAAAGGCCGAATAAATATAGCGGCAGAATCTCTATTGATTTCGGCAATGAAAAAGACTTCAGCGGTCTTGCAGGACTGTATAAACAACAGCTTACCAAAGAAAAACTGCAACAGCTAACAAAGCAGTTAAAGATTTCCGCTGAGAGCTTAACAAAACTTAACATCGGCTGGGACGGTAAAGCCTATACATTTCCTATGTCGAACGCTAAAGGCAGGATAATCGGTATTCGCAGACGATTTCCAAACGGTTCTAAGGTATCGGTAAAAGGCAGTAAAACAGGCTTATTTGTACCTGCTGATTTATCGACTGAAGGTCTTTTGCTGGTTTGTGAAGGGACAACAGATACGACAGTAGCTCTTGATTTAGGTTTTACCGCTATAGGCAGGCCGAATTGTAATTCTCTAATCAAAATGACGGCTTCGGCGGTTAAGGACTATGAGGAAATTGTCATCGTAGCGGATAACGACACAGCGGGTAAAACCGGCGCTGAAAAATTAGCTGATTACTTGGCTGTCCGCTGTCAGAAGGTAAAAGTTGTATGTCCGCCGGAAGGGATAAAAGACCTGCGCCAATGGCTCGGCAAAGGACTTACCACCGCTTATCTAAAACAGATTATCGAAAAGGCTGAAACCGCTAAGGTTCAGATAAAAACAAAGGATTAAAAAAATATGAATGAAATTAGAATAGATTTTCAACCCGATAAGCCGTTCGGTACAAAGGGAACGCTTATCATTTACGATAGCGAAGATAATCCGCTGTTTTCAAATACGCTTGATATTGCGAATAGTAAAAAACGGAACGATTGTGTCAAAGAGGTATCAGAAAAATATCAGGGTATCGAATCAGGACAGTTAGAAAAAGTGATATTGCAAAAGGTTGCTGATATAGCAAAGATGAGGCAAAAAGCGAAAGATACCGCTGATAACGAATCAGAAAAAGATTATCTAAAAGACACACCGCCGGAAATTCAGCAAGCCACCCTTGATATACTAAAAAGTGAAAAGCTGTTTGAGCAAATTAGCCGTGATATTGAAGCGATAGGTATAGCGGGTGAACAAGAGCTTTCTTTGACGATTTATATCATTATGACATCGAGGCTGCTCGATAAGCCGCTTTCAGCTATTGTTCAGGGGGCTTCAGCAAGCGGCAAATCCTATATCATTGAGACTGTTTCAAAACTTATGCCGCCCGAAGCGGTTGTACAGGCGCACGATTTTTCAGACCAGGCTCTTTATTATCTGCCAAGCGGTTCACTGGTTCACAAAATTATTATTTCGGGTGAAAGAGTGAACGAACATCACAGCAAAGACGGCTTCGCCGAAGATAATACAAAGGCGTTTCGGGAAATGGTTGCAAGCGGTGAATTGATAAAAGCTGTTACCGTTAAGGGAAATGACGGGAAACCTAAAACCGTTATTATTCGTCAAGCTGGGCCGATTTCTTACCTTGAGAGTTCTACCGCTGCTAATATCCACGATGAAGATGCTACAAGGTTATTGCCGCTTGCTACTGATGAATCAACAGACCAGACCCAAAAAGTCATAGAAGCACAGAGAAAAGAGGCTAAAGGTCAAACATTAAGCGAAGAAAAAAGACAGCAGATAATCCAGCAACATCACACCTTACAGCGCTTATTAAAACCGCTTTTTGTGAGAATACCCTATATCGACAGTATATCATTACCAGATACGAATATAGCCACGAGACGGACGTATCAGCAATTCAGGTACGCTATCAATTCAATAGCTTTTTTGAGGCAATATCAAAAAACGATTAAAATCGAAGAATCGAGCGGGCTGGAATATATCGAAGCCGATGAAGTGGACTACTCAATCGCTTATGACCTTATGATTAAGGTTCTTTCAAGAAAGTATTCACCTTTGAATCAACAATCCCGTGATTTGCTCAATAAGATATTGGAAAGAATCGGAACTGATACGGAATTTATTCAAAAAGATTGTGAGCAGTGGTGCGGGCTGAGCAATACCACAGTCAGACGAAGGCTTTCACCTTTGGAGTCGGCGGGAATTATAACGGTCAACAAGGAAAACAAACCATACCGCTATAAGGTCGAACACCCCGATTTAGCTGATGTAGCAGACCTGTCTTTGCCTTTGCCGGAAGATATTGCCGAGAGAATTGCAATTATGTCAGAATAGTTTTGGGAGATTTTTGGCGAATGTATATTAACTATTTATCAGTAAA
>CAZNET010000438.1:0-2926 GCA_964571885.1 uncultured Pirellulales bacterium | reverse complement strand
TGGCCGGTATCTCCGCAGGTACCGTCATGCAGGTTGATCTGCCGCAGCCGGGTCTGGACCTGGTGGCCGACGGCACGGTCAATTTCAAGGATTATGCAGTCATGTTGCAGGAATGGCTGGTTGGACCGCTCAAATGGCCTGAGTGGTAAGATGCCATAAAGTATCAGCAACAGCAATTTACAGGGATCCTGGCATATGTCAGGATCCCTTTTTTTTATCGAATTACCGATAAAAACATTTTTTATGAAAAAACTTCAAAAAATACCGATAAACTGCTAATTTCCTGCTAAATATATTATTTACAACAAGAAAAGATAATAATATGGAAAATTTCCTTGACAAATGGACGTTTAATATGATATAAGTAGCTTGTACTATAGGGTGTTTTGATATTGTGTGGTTTACGTTTCCACAGTAAATCAGCAGAAAAGAATTACACAGAATGTGTTAAGAAAGGAGGAGTCGGAATCCTTCTTCGTGAAGGTTTCTAAGACATCTTGAAGGCGGTCATGGGTGAATGTAAGCGTATAACATGTCATTTATTTAGGCATATCAGACTATTATCTTTTTATTAAGGAGGAATACTATGTACAAAAAATGTTTCTATTCACTATCTATTATTTTATTTTATTTTGCGGCAAGCTGCTTTGCAGCAGATCCGCCGGTTCCGTCCGATCCGTGCGGGTTCTGGATGCTTGATGAAACATCCGGAACTTTAGCTGCCGATGCCTTTGGGGTTCACGACGGCATTGTCACAGAAGACCCGCCGGGAACCAGCAACTGGCAATGGAACGAAGACGGCGCGATCGGAGGCTGCTGGGAAAAGTACCTTATCCCTGAGTCGGCATCCGGCAATCCCTATATTGAATTAGGGACATGGAACCCGATGGAAGAAGCCAATCAAATTACGGTCGGCGCCTGGGTTTACTGGGACACGAATTCTGCTCCTTCCCATCAGATGATCATATGTAAGCGAAGCGGATGGAACAGGACGCAGATGATGTGGCAGTTGTCCTCGGAAACTTCAGGTGAACCGAATAACCTTGTGTGGAAAACGATTACCTCCACAGGTCAGAACTTTTTCTATACGGGCATTCATCTTGGCGGATTTCAGTGGACACACGTCGCTATTACGTTTGACAACGGAATAACAAAAGCATATAAAAACGCTGAACTCGTCGGAGAATCGACGACATGGTATCCCGCTATAGGCACCGATGCAAGCATTCGAATCGGTCGTCAGGAATCTACCGAGAACTGGGATGGGCGGATCGACGAGGTTGTTGTTTTGCCGACTGCGGCACAATACAGAGCGGAAATCGCCTATTGGGCACATCTGCCTCATCCGGAAGCATGGAGGCCCGATCCAACGCCTGAGGAATATGCTGTCTATGATACCAATCTGGCATGGGATTCAGGCTGGCTAACCGATACCAATATGGATTTTGTTTATCCCGCCGATTCTTATGATGTTTATTTCGGGACAAACTTTGACGATGTTAATGACGCGACACCGGGCAGTGTTCCTTCGGGTGTGGAGTACGCCAACAATGTCACCGTTTCGTATTATGATCCAAACGGGGGCAACGGCCTGACACCGGGCGGTATTTATTATTGGCGCGTCGATTCGGAATTCGGTTCCGACCGTTATAAAGGAGAAACATGGAAACTTAAGATCATTCCATTGACTGCTTATAATCCTTCTCCTTCCGACGGCGAAACAGGCGTTGAGTCGGCCGATGTCTTGAAATGGGCCCCGGGCAGCAATCTCGGAACTCCTCCTGTTTCACATGATGTCTTTTACGCCAAAAACGCCACCGATGTCAATAATGCAACACCGGGCAGCGTTCCTCCCGGCGTGACCTATGTCAACGTCGGACCGAATACGCTCGATCCGGCGGGATTCCTGTCACCCAGCGCTGTCTATTACTGGCGTATCGATGAGGTGTACAGCGGCCAAACCGAAAAAGGCGAAATCTGGTCCTTCAAGGTTTCTGATTTCTTCGTTCTTGAAGACTTTGAAAGCTATGCCTCTGAAAATGACTTACGGACCGCATGGCCCGGTGAAGGGTCGGGGTTTGTCTATCTGGAAGGCGACGGAGCAGCGGAAACAACCACCCTCGATACGCAATCGATGCGTATCACCAACTTCTTTGGTGTGTACGGCGGAGCCTATACCGCCCCGTACTCGGACTGGAGTTCGACCGGTCTTGACGCAAAGGCTTTATGGCTGTGGTTATATGTCTCCGACGCGAATTATCCGCCGTATGTCTATATGCAGGATGGAACCGCCAGTCAAAACGAACATTTCATCAGTTATCCCGACATGAACAACCTCCCGCAGGAACAGTGGCAGGTATGGCGTATCGATCTTGCCGACTTCTCTTCAGCAGGTGTTGACTTAAGTGATGTCGCCAAATTAGCTGTGGGAACAGGCGATCGCTCGGGAAGCGGTGTCTCTTCATTCAGTGATATCTATTTTGACAATATCCGCGCTTACGCATCGATTTGTGTCCCTGAGATACAAAAACCGGATGCGGACTGGACAGGTGACTGTGATGTTGACATGACGGATCTTGATCAATTGGGTGATGACTGGTTAAAATACAGTTATACGGTATCGGCTGAACCGGTGAGTCCTTCAGAGCTGATTCTCCAGGCTTCCTTCGAGAACAACCTCAACGATACATCGGGCAACGGACATAACGGTATCGCGACCATCGACTGGCGAAAGAGCGCGGATGATCCGAATTACATGATTCGTTTTGTCCCGTCTGATATCGGTAAAGAACCGCAATACGAAGCAGGTCCGGTTGGACAGGCTCTGCGATTGCGATTTGCACCGAATCCGTCAGAAATCGATGTCAATGATATGTATTATGTCGATTTCGGCGGCGGCCGAGCGGCAACGCCGGATGTTCAAGGT
>CAZNET010000437.1:0-2927 GCA_964571885.1 uncultured Pirellulales bacterium | reverse complement strand
AAATTTAAAGATCCGGAAGGTGTCATTGAGGCGTTCAAGATAGCAAGAAAACAGGTGGATGCGACCCTGGTATTGCTTGGTAACGTCGCAACAGACGATCCTGAAGGGACCCAGGTATATCATTCTTTGCTGGATTCGCGTGAAGAGCGTATCATTATCCTCAGCCGTGAAGATACCGCGTTGGTCAACGCACTGCAGAGAAAAGCAGCAGTCGTTTTGCAGAAATCGATACGGGAAGGTTTTGGTCTGACGGTTGCTGAGGCAATGTGGAAAGGAGCTTCGGTTATAGGCGGGAAAGCCGGGGGGATATGCTGCCAGATTGAAGACGGTGAAAACGGTTTTCTCGTGTCCAGCATTGAAGAGACGGCAGAGAGAATGGTTCAGCTTCTTAAAAATAAAGAATTAAGAGATCGAATTGGAAACAAAGCGAAGGAAACCGTAAAAAAAAGATTTCTATTGACCAGATTATTGGAACAATATCTGGATTTATTTAACTCATTTGAAACAGTATACAGATTGAAATGACATGTATAATTAAGGATATCGCAAACGCATAATAAGCAAAAAGCCTATTTCTTTTTATACAGGAATATTTTAGCTATGAGAGAAGGAATCAAAGAAATTAATAGAAAATAAGTTTTTCGGGGTATGGATATGTTTTTCGAAAATTGGAAAAGAATTATTTAAGTAGAAAGGAGTATAAAAATGAAAAACGTTGAATTAACAAATGATAAATTGTTGTCAAAATTTCATTTAAGTTTGTTAGCGATACTGATTACAGGATTGCTGGTAGTTGGTTTGGCATCAGCGGTTTATGCCCAAAGCGTTGAAGATAAAGACATCACCAGTCATATCGAAGCGGAATTTTGGGCAGATGACGCTGTGCCTTCAAATGCTATCGATATAAAAACAGAAAACGGAGTTGTGACATTAAGCGGAACGGTAGATAATATACTCGCAAAAGGCAGAGCCCAAAAAATAGCCGAAGCGACAGTAGGAGTACGAGCCGTCGTCAATCAATTAGATGTCATAATCCCTTTCACAATAAATGACGTCGAAATAAAAAATGCCGTTAACGACGCTCTTTTAAATGATCCCGCCGCAGAATCCTACGAAGTCCAGGTACAGGTCCAGGACGGTGTTGTGACACTGTCAGGCAAAGTGGACTCGTGGCAGGAAAAGCAGCTTTGTGCGACTGTCGCAAAGGGTGTCAAAGGCGTAGTTGATGTTAAAAACAATATAAATGTTAATTACAAAGCTGATAGAACAGATTACGAAATCCAGCAGGAAGTAGAAAAAAGATTGGCCAATGATGTAAGAGTCGATGATGCAATGATCGATGTTGACGTTGAAGACGAAAAAGTGATTCTTAAAGGAACGGTCGGAAGTTTACAGGAAAAACGCCAGGCTTATATTGATGCCTGGGTTGGCGGGGTCGATTATGTCAATACAGAAGGACTGGAAATAGATTGGTGGGCTCGTGATGAAATGAGACGAAAAAATCTCTATGTTTCGCGTAATGACGAGGAAATTAAAGAGGCCGTCAAGGACGCTTTTTTATATGATCCGCGACTTTTATCATTCAAGATAGATGTTGATGTCGATTATGGAACGGTTACTTTAAGCGGTGTTGTAGATAATTTGCAAGCCAAAAAGGCTGCAGAAAAAGACGCAAAAAATACCATTGGTGTAAAGGCGGTTGTCAATAATATAAAAGTTCGTCCTGTTGAAATACCCTCCAACAAAGATCTCAAAAAAAGAGTGACCAGGGCTTTTATAAACGATCCTTATATTGAAAGGTTCAAGCTCGATGTTTCAGCTTATCAGGGAGCAGTCTATCTTTCAGGTAACGTTAATACCTCGTGGGAAAAGAAAAGAGCCGAAGAGATCGCTGAAGACGTGATGGGGGTTGTCTATGTTGTCAATAACATAGATTATGAACACACATGGGCTTGGAAACCTGACTGGAAAATAAAAGAAGATGTCAAAGACCAGCTTTATTGGAGTCCGTTTGTTGATAAAGATGAGGTTGTAGTTTCTGTCAATAATGGTGTTGTTACCTTAGCCGGGACAGTTAATACCTATAGTGAACGACAAAACGCTCAGCATAATGCTTATGAAGGCGGCGCAAAGGATGTAAAAAATGATTTGACCGTGACCTATAGAACATTCGGACCCGATTATTATGGTCAATATGGATTCTATGACTATCTATAAACAAGATTCAAACATGCTCCGCAGATTTTATAGATAATAAGCTGGCGTGGTAATGGCGGAAAGGTGAAATTTATCACCTTCCACCATGTACCCAAATGGGATATTACTTGAAAAAGGAATCATAAAAATGCATTCAGAACAAATTGAACAAATAGAGCCACTTACGCATTTAACCCAAGAGGATCAAAATATATGGCTATGGTTGTTGGGAACCGGCATGGTGACTGTTATTCTGGGAATAGCGGCTGTCTTGCTGCCGTTTATCGCTACATTGACGATACAGGCGTTCTTGGCCGCCTTGTTTATTATTGCATCAATCACACACATCCTTCATGCCTTTCAAGCAAGGTATTCCAAAGGATTGCCGCTTAGACTATTGCTGGGAGGGCTTTATGGATTGGCTGGCATCCTCTTAATGGCATTTCCATTGAAAGGTGCTTTAACATTAACATTGGTATTGGCGATTTTATTTATCCTTATAGGATTGTTCAAGATCGCTCAGGCATTTTATTTAAGACCCCTTCCTAACTGGGGCTGGTTTATGTTCAATGGAATTTTATCACTCTTGTTGGGCGGCTTGATTTGGATAGGTTTACCGGATGCAGCTACTTGGGTAATTGGTTTGTTTGTAGGAATCGAGCTGATTTTCAGCGGCTGGATCATGGTTTTGTTTGCTCTGTCCATACGGGATGATTATAAAAACCGAGATT
>CAZNET010000436.1:0-2928 GCA_964571885.1 uncultured Pirellulales bacterium | reverse complement strand
TCGTCAATTTTTGTTAAAGAACTCAATGAAAAAACCTGATAACCGCCGCTGTCGGTGAGTATTGGTTTTTCCCATGACATCAGCTTATGAATACCACCGATTTCTTCGACAATGTCAACGCCGGGTCTGAGCATTAAATGATACGTATTGCCGAGTATCATTTCCGAACCGGTCTCTAATAACTGCTCGGGCGTAATTCCCTTTACCGCACCTGCTGTCCCCACCGGCATAAACGCAGGTAATTGAACTTCGCCATGAGCGGTATGTAATTTCGACAAACGTGCCCTTGAATGATTGTTTTTTTGGATGATCTCAAAACCGGTCATGATCAATACAGATTAACGATTGATGAACCTGGATAATAATAAGAGAGAATGTACTCTGCTGTTTTGCCTTCGCGGGCGAGCCCCTGAGCGCCGCACTGACACATCCCAACACCATGACCGTACCCTCTGCCTGAAACAAAGGCCCAGTCCGCTCCCATACTGACAATCTTGAATATCGTACTCTTAATTTTCATGCCGGTCGGGTCGAGCGTCAATCGAAGGTCTTCTGCGCGGATGGCGTCGGTTTTACCGTTTTCTCCTTTCAGTTTGATCATTGTCAATCTCGAATAATTTTCGTAGTCACTTTGGCGTATAGGAGAAATAGTATTTATTCTGCCGAGTTTTTCCAACTGCGGATATCTTTCGATAAGTTTTTGCGAGACATATTCTTTGCTGAGTTTAAGCATCGGCCAGAAATAATATTTCGGCTTGGCGATCCCTTTGCAGTACGGACACGGGACGCCCTGCAGGGTCACAAAAGAATCACCGAAAACATTTTGACTGTTTTCGGTATGTCCGCCGCAGGTCGAACTGTAGTAAGAAGGAAAAATGTCTTGCCGACCATCGTATGGACAAACCAACACATGACCATATGTTTGGTTGACAGCTGTCCAGACACGTTTTGATTCGGCACTGACACCCTTATAGACCTGGTTGGCCTGGGATTTTCTTACATCCCAGTTTCGTTTGGCACCGAATCGTTTTTTTATATACAAACAGTAGGTTCTTGCGGCAATGGCCTGTGCCTTTAAGGCTTCCATCTCCCAATAGTCGGGCATTTCCGCTCCGATCACTCCCGCAAGATATGGTTCCAGAGGCACAATATTGATAAGATCAAATGACGGACCTTGCTCATCAAGGATAACCACAAATTTGCCCCGATACTGTGAACCGTTGATTGCAAGTATGTGCGGTGAGTCTGTAGTAATAGCGAATCGGTTCCCTGAAACAATTTGGCCGCCGATCGAGATTCTGCCTTTGACAATTTCCACGGTTACGGGATTTTTTGATTTATTAAAACGTATTTGAGAAACATTACTGTCCGGATAAGTGATTTGAAACGAGCTCGTGGGCGTGATCTGGCAGCTTTTTTCCTTTTCCACTATCAGAACCCTGATCCAGAAACGTGAATCGGCCTGCATTTGAGGTGTTTGTTTTGAAATTTGCCGATCAACACAAGCCGGAACAAAAAAGGTTGTACATAAAACAACTGCTATGACATAAGCCCGTGTTGTTTTATGTAAAGATAAATCCCAAAACATAATTAATCCAGAACGCGAAGCGACAATCCTAAACCGTTTATCGCCTTTTTAATTTCATTTAAACTGGTAACGCCAAAATTCTTACAGCCTAACAACTCCGCTTCGGTTCTTCTGGTAAGATCGCCGATGGTACGAATATTGAGTCTTTGTAGGCATTTTCGTGCTCTGACGGAAAGCCTCAGATCGTCAACCGGTTTACTTAAAATACCCTCGTCCTCGACGGTTTCGGTTGTTTGTTCGGGCTGGTCGATATCTGACTGGCCAAATTGCCTGTCTTCAAGGGCCAGACCCAAGTGAAGATTTTTGGTTTCCAGAATTGCCTTGATTTCACGCAGTGATGTTTCGCCAAAATTCTTATAAGACAAAAGTTCCGCCTCAGTAATATTCAGCAAGT
This sequence comes from uncultured Pirellulales bacterium, assembly GCA_964571885.1. Lineage (GTDB taxonomy): Bacteria > Planctomycetota > Phycisphaerae > Sedimentisphaerales > Anaerobacaceae > CAZNET01. The sequence continues at coordinate 946 of CAZNET010000436.1, read as the reverse complement.
CTCCGATTGTATGAATTTTCATTTTTCGCAGACAGTTTCGGCTCCTCACCGATAACTCGAAATCGGAAATCGGGGTTTCCAGGATCTGATGATGTTTGGATTTGCGTTTTTCTTTTTCTTCGTCGTAAAGCATCGTTTTAGAACTTTCGATATCTTTAAGGAACATCAGTGCGCGAGGGTGATTGGGATGATGTTCAAGGACTTTCTCAATACATCGAGACGCTTTTTCGTATTCACCCATATCCTCGTACAGTACAGCGAGATTGATCAAGGCGCTGACCAAAATCGGATTGATCGTTACTGCCTGTTTGTAATACTGGATCGCCGATTCCTCATCGCCCTCCATATCACAGCGGTAAGCCAGGTGAAATAATGCCTGTTGATGATTGGGGGATAACTCGATGGCTTTTTTATAATTCTGTTTGGCTGTGTTATAATTACCGCATAATTCTTCTAAACGTCCTACGTGGAAATGATATTCCGCGCTGACATTCTCAAAATTTGTACAGGATTCGAGCACTTCACGAGCCATGTCATAATTACCGGTCTCAAGATAAACAGAGGCCTTTTCCATGTTTACTAAAAGAGGGTCTGCTTCATAGGCCAGGCTTTTATCAAGCGATTCAATGGATTTCTCAAATTCATTGAGCCGTCGAAACGCCTTTGCCAGGTACATATATTTTTCCCTGGATTCAGGTGCTTTTTCTAATTGCTCGATACCTTGCTCATTTTTGCCGAGGATTACCAATCCAATTCCCACAGGTAAAGCAGATCCGTTACCGGAAAGCTCTGTGCTTATTTGTTTGTCAAATTCGATACGTTTTCTTTCACTGGAATTTACAATACCGGCTAATTTTTTTAACGCTTCGAGACTCGGCATAGTTTCTGCAAATAAATTTACATTTTGCTCCGCAACTTGTTCCATTGAGTTAAACTCCTTAATGGT
>CAZNET010000435.1:0-2931 GCA_964571885.1 uncultured Pirellulales bacterium | reverse complement strand
TCTGAATTGGACTTAAATATCCCTTGATAAATCTCTTCATTTTTTTTATGTACCGATTTGATCTTCGGCAGCCAAAGCGTCTCGGAATATTTCGCGGAATCAAAAGGTGAATGTTCAGAAACCGCTTGAAAATATTTATTTTTCATTTGAGATTCGTAAATATTCATAAGTTCATATTTTTCCATTAATCTTTCTTTTGAAAACTCGATAACCGCAGGAAAATATTTTATGCCGTTGAAATAGATATTGTGCACAAGCGGCAACTTTGAATAAGGCAGATCATCCGTAAACAGAATTTGAATGTCTTTCATTTTACGAACCGCTGATAGTATCGCCTCAAATATGAGGAAGTGACAGGGATGAGAACGTTGATAAGGAAAGGCGGTAATGACAAAAGCTTTGTTAAGCTTATCAAGCAGCTCAGTGATTCGATATTCTATCAAATTCAAAGGCAGCTTTGAAAAATCGTTATTAAAACCATTATCGTGAAAGCCCAACGGATAATAAAAAGCTCCGACGGCTTCGCAAAACCGCAGATCTTCCTCTAAACGCAGTTGGGGTACTTGCCATACCGAATCATCCGGAACGCTGCCTTGTTCGAAATGAAATGAAAAAGATATTACCGTGGCTATATCCAGCGGCTGAGGCAATAAGCGCTTCCGTAGCATATACGCCATAAAAGAAGCATCGTCAGAATGAGTTACAACCAAAAGACTGCCTTTTTTCTTCATTTTATGCCCCTTTCGTTAAATTAACAATAACGCTTAGGTTTCATGTAATAGTTATATTAAAAAGATCGATGCGCTCGGTTTTATCAATAAGATTTTCAATTAATCACGATTTATTCGTAACTTAGATTGTTTGAAACCATTAAAACTTGTGATAATGTTGAAAAAATCAATTTAAGAGATATAATTTATTATGGACAATTTAACTTCTCATAAGCAGGACATGAAATGTTGAATTTCATCAAAAACAAGAGCAAAAGCAGAATTTTTCAAGAAATTTTTAGTTTTCTCGAGCGCAGGCTCATGGATATCTTAAAATACAATAGGTACTTATATTTATTTGATAATAAATTTTTTTATGGAATATTTGGATGGAACCAGACTGGGATATACTAGAATGTCATATCAAGAATCATGTTGCTTTTTGGAAGTCGCATCTTCCGGCACAGCAACACAGTTATAAAGAACCGAAATGGAATGCCGAAAAGATTTCACAAAAAGCTGTCGCTGAAGCGAAGACGGAATATCATCAAAGCGAAAACGGAGAATGTTATTCAAACCCTCTGAGTGTATCGATAAAAAAAGCATTTAAATTAATGGCAAATGACTTAGACTGGGGTACGATCCGTGATCAGATCATTTTATCGTTCAATTACATACATGACATAGAAGACATTGTAAACAAAGCATATATGGAAGCGTGGCAAAGATGGGATCCTCTTAAAGAACCAGATTTTAGAAAACCAGGTTTTGCTTTAACAAAATATATTGTTGACAGACATAAGAGAAATTCGGAAAGGGAAATTACAATAGACTTTGAGGATGACATCGAAGATTCATCAATTAATGCATCGCCAATAAATCCGCTTATTGGAGATGAACTCGTTAAAATTATCGATAACTGGCTTTTTGACCATTATTCGTGGATTGCTGCTTCAGTTTTCATTCTTGATAAAGTTTACGGCGTCGATGAAACGTTATGCGGAATACTTGTTAGTAAAGAAAAAAAAGAGACTAAAAACGCATACCGCAGTTATTGGTATAGAATACGTAAAAGAATCGAAAATCAATTATTTGACTATCTCAAAAATCAATACGGTAAGAAATGAGCCCGGGAGCACCAAACATGAGTGATAATGATATACAAAATATACAGCCTGAAGATCTTTTGGAAATATACAAAAAGCTCAAGCTTTCAAGGTCAAGAAAGCAAATACGTAATGAAACACAGGTCTTAACGGAACTGCATTTTCACAAAGATGGCAAATTGAAAATTAAAACATTATTTAATTTTATTGATATTACTAAGCTTATTGTGATTTTGCTGGTGACAGCGGTTCTTGCTACCGGATTTTTTGCGATTTATAATCAACTTGATCAGGCGGAAGTCCTTAGAAATAAAATTGAATCAATTCGTAAAACGCTGGGGTTAGATCGAACGTTTAGCGTGGTATTTTCTCTTGAGCAGCCCGGCACGGCAAATCTCTCCTTAGATATTAATCCTTCTTTCATACGTCTGGCGGCGGTGAGTTACGATAGCGGCGAATCATGGAAAACACTTTATGCCAAAAATATCGAACAGACAGCAGGTTTTGCGGACTTTGAATCAATCATCAATATCACCGATCAACAAATTTTCGTAAATCCTTTTTCAGGCAAACGGATTGTTAAAGCGATCGTACATGTAGAGTATATACCGGAAGTTACAGCCGCCTTTCCGGAATACAAGTCCAAAGAAAAAACCGACCAGGTTGTTTTATTTGAATTGTCACAAAATGAAATAAAGAGACTTATCGAAGATGCCAGGGCCGTCAGGCCGGAAGTATCAATGGGATCATTACCTCTCGAACCTGTTGCTCGCTGGGAACTGCTGAACAGCCGTGACGCCTATATTGAACTCGAAAGTCCTGGAAATGGATTCCTCGTTCAGCATTTTAAGCTCGACAATCTCGGTGAGTATACGAATATGAGTTATGCCCTGACAGATTCCAAAGCCGCATGTATTTCACTTGAAGAGCTTACGGCCATAAAGATTCACTTCATGTATGAAAATAAATCCCCAATGACAATGGAAGTCAAACTGGTTGATGACAAAGGAAAAATCATCGGGATCTCTAAATTACTTGAACCGAGCCCCTATAGCCAAACAATCCGAATACCGGTCCGTTTGATGAAAGGGTATTTTGGAATAAGAAATTTTGAT
>CAZNET010000434.1:0-2945 GCA_964571885.1 uncultured Pirellulales bacterium | reverse complement strand
GGTGTCGGGCTTCATTGTACGGAATTTATAGAAGGTAAAGACCCTGCCGCCCTTGCCCGCCCGCTGCTGCTTAAAGATCGCAGGAAATCCGGAAGTGACCCAAATCACCAATACAATAAAAACAAAAACCGGCAACAAAACAACAACCGCCGGTATCACACAAATTAAATCGAAAATACGTTTGATCATTTTCCTGAACCTTTGTTCGAGAAATGACTTATGAAGATTTGGAAATTCTCTCCAGGCGGTACTTCTTCTGGCGCTCGTAATCGGCGATCTGACTTTCATATTCCCTGCAGGTCAGCGAGAAAAAGTGCAGATATGTCTCAAGGTCCCGATTGAATAATAACCTGCCTTTGAGCGCTTCAAAACGATACACCGGTTCGGCGTTATTCACTATCCCGACATCCGGTTTCGCGCCAGGAACAGCGGATTCGACGGCCTGGTAAATTCCCTGCAAAAGATCGAGATCGGCTTTACCTTCGATATAAACCGCGATGTCAATATCGCTGCCCTCTTTGATCCGCCCCGACGCGGCCGAGCCATGAAGCAAAGCAAATTTTCACTGAATCACACCGTTAAGCATTACTGCCTGGTTCCTTCCGTATGAAGGTCATGTTTATCGTTACAGGTTAAATAACATAGCGTGAAATAAATTCGATATAATCCCTTTTGCCGGGTTTTAAATTTGAATGCCTGTCGATAGACTGCAATACCGTCCGCAGACCATCCCGCCAGATGTTGTCTGTTATGTCGCTTCGCATTTCCCGAACTTCAGTCAGCGCTTCGGTGAGCTTTTGTTCCGGTTCACCGCCCGGCGGCTGGGATAAAATGAGATTCTTCAGCGCTTTTGCCATCGTTGCGTCGTCAATGGCCGTATTCTCGCGATAGGCCGTGACTAATGCAAATTCGATATTCTGCAGCAAATCCTGGTGTTGTTCGATCATCCGCTGCGTCAGTTCCCACGTTCCGAGAACTTCTTTCGTCTTCTTTTTCTCTTTCATTTGCCGCACAAAAACATTGCTGCGCCTCGCCGACCTTTTGCCAAACTGTTTACGCGTTGCCATATCCAAAACTCATAAATCCATTCATCAAAAATACCATCCAGTAGCAAATAATAAGCAATCAAGAAAAATTTTACATGAAAAAACAAAATCCGGTATGTAAATCACTAAATCAAATAATCTTTTACACATTGAGACTCTGAAGAGCTATTCAACACGTGGTTTTTGTTTGAAAATCGCTGATAGAAAATCGTTTATTTTGGCAAGCCGGTAGCCGTTTTTATGTAGATCTGCTACGCATTGTTTTGTTGGCCAGGAAAAATAACTTTTTTGGGATAGATCCTGTGGATAACTTTTGACCTGTCCTTTTTCGATGTCAGCTACCGTTTCGATGAGGATTTCGCCGGCCAGACGACAACACCGATAAAACAATGCGAAAGCCGAATCATTCTTCACGATACCGACTTTTTTCTGAACAATAATATCTCCAGTATCAAGTCCCTCATCCATATAATGTATGGTCGCCGCTGAATGGTCCTCGTTATTTGCCAGCGCCCATACATAAGGGCTCATCCCGGCGTATTGGGGCAGTGGAGCGCAGTGGACATTAATACACCGGTGCGGCGGCAGATTCAGTATTTCTTTTTTCACGATTTGATTCATGCTGACTGAAATGATCAGGTCGGGTTGTGCCGCCTTGATCCGCTCTGTCACAACAGAGTCATTGATCTTCGGCGAAACAATAAAAGGGACATCATGACGCTTGATCCATAAATATGACGAATAACGGTTCGGTATAAACGGCAGCACGGTGCACAATAATTTCATTGCGCGAAAAATACCGTACACCGAAAGCTTAAATATGGTATGCCGAAAACCGGTATGTTTGAATGACCAGAAAATAGAGGCCAGCGTCCCCCGCTTGCCGATCAAGGCAGAAGAAAAAACCACAAGTTTGATATCGTCCTTACGCTGCTGAAAAAACTCCTCCAGCACTGTAAAAGAAAAAAAATTATCGTTTGTCAAAATAACAAGGTTCATTGAATCTTTATGACATCCAATACTTGCTGCTGATTGATAACATCACTAATTGTTGTGAACTTAAACTGCGTTAACAGGTTTTGTAATTTTCTCTTAATCGAATTTCGATTCCTCATCTGAATATAATAAAATTTAAGAGCTTTAATTTTATCCTTCATACTCAAATGATCAAGTGTAAACGATAGCTCATCGGTATCTATTTCATACGGATGCATATACACAATGACCGGCTTGGTTTGTTGTATATGCAGGATTGCTTTTTTCGTTACCAAGTAAGGAAAATGTCTGATATAACCGCCGCCTGCCACAGGTAATGTTTTACCCGCGATATTCAATGTTGTCATTGGCACTTCGATAATATAATTGCCCGACGGCAATTCTAATTTACAAATATTTTTACTGAATCCGGGCCAGCCGTAACGCTTGCCTGTGATAGGATAAACACTTGAATCATAGATAAATCCTTCTTCCGCCAAAATATCAAGTGACCATTTTGTTTCCGGCATAACAGAAAAGGCCGGCGCGCGGTGACCTTTAATTTCAATACCGGTAATATCCTCAAGATGCTTCTTACAGCCGGATATTTCCTGACGAAATTGTTGCTCGTCTAATTTAAATATCTGTTGATGGTTGTATCCATGAACGCCTATTTCATGACCCTGCTGAACAATTTCTTTTACTAGCAAGGGGTAACTCTCCGCAACTTCACCGAGAATAAAAAACGTCGCTTTGATCCGATGTGTTTCGAGCGTTTCCAGAAACCAATGAGTATTGCGGACGACCGCGTCACTCGGTTTGGAGTCTTTCTGTAACCAATCCCGCGAAAAAATACTCCAGTAATCTTCGACATCAATAGAAAGTGCGTGATTCATAATGTAAAAGAAAACGAAGACCTTACGA
>CAZNET010000433.1:0-2946 GCA_964571885.1 uncultured Pirellulales bacterium | reverse complement strand
CAACTATACTGACGCTGACGGCGACGAATACAAGATCAACCTGATCGATACGCCTGGCCATGCCGACTTCGGCGGCGAGGTCGAACGCGTTCTGAAAATGGCCGACGGAGTACTGGTTCTGGTCGATGCGTTCGAAGGACCGATGCCGCAGACCCGATTTGTCCTGAACAAGGCGCTCGAGCACAAACTCAAACCGGTCGTAGTCGTCAATAAAGTCGATCGGGTAAACAGCCGGCCCGACGATGTGGTCAATGAAGTCTTCGATCTGATGGTATCACTGGGAGCCGATGACGAAGCCCTGGATTTTCCGATCATTTATGCTTCGGCAAAAGAAGGCTGGGCAACGGCCGATCTGTCAAATAAAACCGATAACGTCAAAGTGATATTCGACGCGATCATCAACAACATTCCCTCCCCTTGCGTCGATCCGGAGGCACCGCTGCAAATGCTGGTAACCAACCAGGAATATTCCGATTACGTCGGCCGGATCGCGATCGGCAAGGTCTTCGCAGGCACGATATCCGAAAGTCAAATGGTCACCGTCATTGACACCAAAGGCCTCCATACCCAGCAGAAGGTCATGCACATCCATCAGTTCTTCGGCCTCGGCAGAAAGCAGGTATCAACCGTTCAAGCTGGCGATATCTGTGCGATATCCGGATTAGATCCCGTAGAGATCGGCAATACAATTGCTTGTGCGGATAAACCTTCTCAGCTTGCGGTCATTGCGGTCGACGAACCAACGATGAATATGACTTTTCGGATAAATGACGGTCCATTCGCCGGAAAGGACGGCAAATACGTCACCAGCAGACAGATCGGCGACAGACTGAAAAAAGAACTGCAGCAGAATGTCGCCCTGCGGGTCGATCCCGGTCTGAGTCCCGATGAATTCAATGTCTCAGGCCGGGGCCTGATGCATCTGGGAATTCTGCTTGAGAACATGCGGCGAGAAGGTTACGAACTTTGCGTCGGCAAACCGAATGTTATTCTCAGAACCATCGAGGGCAGACGGTATGAACCCATAGAACTTCTGGTTGTAGATTGTCCGATCGATTGTCAGAATTCGGTGATGAGCCTGTTGGGTGACCGGCGAAGCGAGATTGTGAAAATGGATGCCAAAAGCGGCACCAGCGACTTTGTGCATATGGAATTTATGATCCCTTCACGAGGTTTGTTCGGACTTCACGCGAGAATGATGAACGCAACCGCCGGCAGAGCGGTTATGCATCACACGGTTGAAAGATACGAACTGATGCGCGGCGCGATCCCTCAGCGAAAAGCCGGGGTGATGATCGCGACCAACACCGGTCAGGTAACCGCCTATGCGCTTGATGCCCTCTACGACCGCGGCGTGTTTTTTGTCGAACCCGGCGAGCAGGCTTATGAGGGGCAGGTCGTCGGCGAGCACTGCAAGGAAAAGGATATCCCCGTGAATGTGGTCAAAACAAAACAGCTTACCAATGTCCGTGCATCGGGTAAAGACGAAGCGGCGTCCGTTCGTCCGGCACGTAAGATGAGCCTTGAAGCAATAATGGAATACATTCAGGCCGATGAGTTGGTTGAAATTTGTCCCAATTCAATTAGAATACGAAAAAGATTCTTAAAAGAAGCAGACAGACGGCGTGAAAGCCGCAAAGCAGCCAAATAATAACATGGATACCAAATATATACGAAATTTCTCAATCATTGCCCACATCGACCACGGCAAGAGCACTTTGGCAGACCGGATGCTTGAACTGACCGGGACGATTACCGACCGCCAAAAAGCAGAGCAATTACTTGATAATATGGATCTCGAACGCGAACGCGGCATCACTATCAAGGCCTCGGCGGTAACGATGGATTACCAATACCAGGGCAAGACCTATATGCTCAACCTGATCGATACACCTGGACACGTCGATTTTCATTATGAAGTGTCACGTTCTCTGGCGGCCTGCGAGGGCGGATTGCTGGTGGTTGATGCCAGTCAGGGTGTCGAAGCTCAGACCGTTGCAAATACCTATTTGGCAATAGAAAATAATGTCGAGCTTTTAAGTGTTCTCAATAAAGTTGACTTACCTGCCGCCGATGTGGATTTGGCAGCAGATGAAATAAAACATATCATTGGTACCGGCGTTAATGAATGCTTCAAGGTCAGTGCAAAAACCGGGGCGGGTGTCCGCGAGTTGCTTGACGCGGTCGTGCTGCTCTTGCCTCCGCCTGCAGATAAAAGCAATGAACCGACTGCGGCGCTCATATTTGACAGCCACTGCGACCAGTACCGGGGTGTCATATGCTATGTCAGAGTGTTTGCCGGTTCGCTGAAGACCAGGCAAAAGGTCAGCTTTATGCGAAGCGGCAGGACCTATACCATCACTGAGCTTGGAAAATTCAAACCTGAAATGACCGCTGTCGATGAACTCGGCACCGGCGAGGTCGGTTATGTGATTGCCAATATCCGCGAGCTGGCCGATGTGACCATCGGCGATACCATCACGGATTTTGCTTCTCCGGCACCGAAACCGCTGCCGGGTTATAAAGCCCCCATGCAGATGGTCTTTTCGGATTTTTATCCCGGCAACAATACCGACTATACAAATCTCAGAGAAGCTTTTGACAAGCTTGCGCTTAACGACGCGAGTTTTTCGTTCAGCCCACAAAATTCGCCGGCGCTGGGTTTCGGTTTTCGCTGCGGTTTTCTGGGTCTGCTGCATATGGAAATCATCCAGGAACGGCTTGAACGCGAAAACGACATCGATGTTGTCCAGACGGCCCCGACGGTCAGTTACGAGGTTGTGACAAAAGATGACACGGTGATGATAATCGAATCCCCGAGCCAGCTGCCGGAGCCCAACCATATCGAACAGCTGCGAGAGCCTCTCGTCCGTCTGGAAATCATTACCACCGCCGACTCGATCGGCGGTATTATGAAACTGGCCGAGTCCCGACGGTGCAGGCTGC
>CAZNET010000432.1:0-2948 GCA_964571885.1 uncultured Pirellulales bacterium | reverse complement strand
GGCCTTTTTCCATTCCTTGCCGGAGACCGCCAGCGAAAATTGAACGCCCAGATTATGCAGCTTGGTCCGGAAAACATCCCGCGCCGCTTCCTGCAACGCCAGCCCCTCGTTAGGCGTCAGATACTGGTCAAGCTCGCGCAATATCTCCAGACTCCGGTCGGTGGCGTCCCGCTTGACCGCATCGTCCCACGCATGAAGCAAAACTTTTTTACGCTCCTCTTTTTTGTCTTTTAGTTTCTGCCGCAGTGACAGCGCCTTTTCCGAGCCGGGTTCTTCGATAATCAGTTTTTCGATCTGTTCGCTGGCCTTGATCCACTGATGGTCGTTCAGCAGCCTGTCGATATAACTGCTCATCTGGTTGATTCGCTCATGGTCGTTGGCGCTGCGGAACTGATCAGCATCCATGCGAAGTGAATTCGCAAGCTCTGTGTAACCCGCCGCTCTTATCTTTTCAATCAGAGCATACGCCTGTTCAAAATCTTTTTCCTGAAGTTTACTAAAGATCATTTGGCGAAGCGTTTGTTCGTCCATATCCTTAAAAACGATGGTTTTTGCCGCTTCACTCAGTTCGATGTCATGCCGAATCTGCGACATATCGGTGCGCAGCTTTTCCATCACACCGGTAAGTTTTTCTATTTTTTCACTGCTGTCCTCAATGCTTTCGAATGTTTTCGCCGATTTCAGGGATATCGCCAGGATTGAACAAAGAATCGATAATCCCAAAAATGCCCAGACCCATTGCGGATAAACATCGACGCCCGCTTTCATCGGCCAAAACACGATCATACAGACAAAAAAGATCAGGCCGAAGATAAAGCCGGCCAGGAAAAGATAAATATGCAGCTTCGTACGCAGGTAAAATTCTTCATCGAATAATTTCTTCATGTCAGTCCCCTTGAAAAAAGTAGTATTCTTCGGAACTATATACTATTATAATCGTCTAATTGTATAAATGTCAATAACTTATTTGATTTTTAGGGCTTTCTGAGGGATTTTGCAATGAACGCTCTGAGGCACATGTTAATTCTGTCCATCATTCTCTTCGGTTTCGCAACGGATGTTTTGGCTTCCTGTTGCAAGAATATCGAGGAAGTCGTGCGGGGAAACAATCAATTCGCGTGTGATCTATACCGACAATTACGGTCGGAAGACGGCAATTTATTTTTCTCGCCCTACAGCATCTCCACCGCGATCGCACTGGCCTACGCCGGTGCCGACGGCCAGACCGAACAGCAGATCGCCGAGACAATGCATTTCGCGTCCGGCGAAGAATTTCATGAAAATTTCGGCCGGCTGGAAAAAACGCTCAATGACAAATGCAAAGCCGACCTGTATCAGCTCAGTATCGCCAACGCTCTGTGGGGACAAAAAGATTACAAATTCCGGAAAACCTATCTCGATCGGATCAAACAAAACTATTCGGGCGAAATCCGGTATGTCGATTTTATGCATAAACCCGACAAAGCCGTCAAAACGATCAACACATGGGTAGAAGATAAAACCAATGACAAGATCAAAGATCTTATCGCCAGAAGCGCGATTGACAGATTGACGACCTTGATCCTCACCAACGCGATCTATTTCAAAAGTGACTGGCAGCATCAGTTCAAAGAGTCCCGCACGCAAAAAGAGGATTTTATCCTATTGGATAAAACGAAAGTCAAAACGGACATGATGAATCAAACGAAATCGTTTCACTACGATGAAACACCCGAACTGCAGATCCTCGAACTTCCATATAAAGGCCAGGAACTGTCAATGTTCCTTTTTCTTCCGAAGGAAATTGACGGCTTAAAAGAACTGGAGAAATCTTTCTCGGCGGAAAACCTTTCCGAATGGATGTCAAAAATGAAACCGCAATTGGTTGATGTCACCCTGCCGAAATTCAGAACGACCTCCGAATTCGGATTAAAAAAAGTCCTGATGTCAATGGGCATGACCGATGCGTTCGGCTCCTATGCGAATTTTTCTAAAATTGACGGAACAAACGCTTTGTATATCTCAAAAGTGCTGCACAAAGCGTATGTGGATGTCGATGAAGACGGCACCGAAGCCGCCGCCGCGACCGCCGTGATAATCTCAAGGACATCCATGCCCGTGATTCCCGAATCGCCGAAAATTTTCCGCGCCGATCACCCGTTCATATTCGTCATCCGGGAAAACAAAACCGAAAGCCTGCTCTTCATCGGCAGGGTACTCGACCCGACCCGGGAAAAAGATCAATAATTAATTTTGTAATCGCCGTTTTTTTACTTCGACTGCTTTAATGAATCGCCTCGGATTGATTATTCTGGCTCCATCGCGGCGCTTATAAGCCGTCCTGAATAAAAGATCTTTCATTTCATCGGGCCCAAGTTCCGGACAAACCTGCCAGCCCATCGCCAGAACACCCGCAGTATAAGGGATCGCCCAGCTCAAACCGCCGGTTCCGCAATATTGATAACTGTAGGCGCCATCATAATATTGTTCGGCGGTCGTTCTTGGAGAAGAAGGGACATATAAATGATCATCCGAAAAATGTTTTTCATCATGTCTTGGATCGCCCGGCAGACATGAACTGATACTGTCTGTCACTTTATTTCGAAAATACGCCTTGCTTATAATTCCCCTTTCAGTTGTACAGTCAAGAACCATGATACCTTCAGCTTCCGCTTTTTTGCATGCCGGCACCCATAGATGGCGATTTTTATCTCTGACATGCGGACTCGACGGTGCCGCAGAGACCGACACAACATTGATCTTTTCACCGGCCGGCAATTGTTTATTTTTTTCGATGATCCATTCCAAAGCTTTGACTTCATATAATGTATCTCTTTCCCACGATGGCGCCGCCGCGTAATATACCTTCGCGTCGGGAGCCGTGCCGCAGTGGGTCCCGACAAGCAAACTCGCGACGGCCGGACCGTGCATGCTGCTTTTATGAAAACCGCATCCGGTGTCATGGTACT
>CAZNET010000431.1:0-2956 GCA_964571885.1 uncultured Pirellulales bacterium | reverse complement strand
TAATGCCGACAGTGAAGTGATTTTTCGGTTTGGCTGCATCAAGGTTGTCAAAAACGGCCTTGACCATCGCCGGGGTGAATTCCTTGGAGCTAAGCCCGTAGCGACCGCCGACAGTCAGAGGATATTTTGTAAAGCTGGTCCTGCCTTCGCTCATTTCTTCACCGATGGCGGTCCTGACATCGAGATAGAGTGGTTCGCCGATCGAGCCGGGTTCTTTGGTCCGGTCGAGAACAGCTATTTTCTTTACAGTTTTTGGTAACGCTTCAATGAAATGCTTATTGCTGAACGGCCTGAAAAGTCTGACCTTGACCACACCCACCTTCTCGCCCTTAGAGACCAGATACTCAGTGGTTTCATGAGCGGTGTCGGCACCGGAACCCATCAAAATAATCACCTTCTCGGCATCAGGCGCACCGATATAATCGAACAGATGATACTGTCTGCCGACGATCGAAGCGAACTTATCCATTGTTTCCTGGACGATCTGCGGAGCAGCCTCATAAAAATTGTTTACGGTTTCTCTACCCTGGAAATAGACATCCGGATTTTGAGCCGTGCCGCTGATCATCGGATTGTCCGGCGACAACGCACGAGCCTTTGCCTGAGCGACCAGATTGTCATCGATCATCGCTCGAATATCTTCCATATCAAACTGCTCGACCTTTGAAATTTCATGACTCGAACGAAAGCCGTCAAAAAAATGCAGGAAAGGTATGCGCGATGCCAGCGTTGCCTGCTGGGCGATCAGTCCCAGATCCATAATTTCCTGTATGCTTGCCGATGCCAGCATTGCAAATCCGGTTTGCCTGCAGGCCATGACGTCGGAATGATCGCCGAAAATGGACAGTGCCTGGCAGGCCAGTGAACGCGCTGAAATATGGAACACAGTCGGCAATAATTCACCCGCGATCTTGTACATATTTGGAATCATCAAAAGCAGTCCCTGAGACGCCGTAAAAGTCGTTGTTAACGAACCGCTGGCCAGTGCGCCGTGGACAGCACCGGCCGCTCCTGCTTCTGACTGCATTTCGGTAACGGACGGAACGGTTCCCCATATATTTGTTTCGCCTCTTGCTGATTTGGCGTCGGCGATCTCACCCATCGGCGAGCTCGGCGTGATCGGATAGATAGCACAGACTTCGTTGGTCGCGTGGGCCACATAGGCCGCCGCGGTATTGCCGTCAATTGTAACCATTTTACGACTCATAACTTACCTTTCTTCTATTCATTAAGAATCCATTTTGTTCATACTAAATGTTTTCCCTACTACCAGAATGTTACTTTATACATCTTTTTGCATAGGATGGCAATGAGAATTTTCCCAAATCCCCTTTTTAGGTGAAAAAACAGGATGTGTAATTTTTAATATTGTTTATCAGTACCTGCCATTTAACCGATATATTCAGTATGAGAGGCAACTGCAGTGAGCTAAATCCAGCCGGATTACCTCGGGGGGAGTAGTCCAGAAATCCACATTTAATAATGGAAACCGATTGTAAAATTCACTTTTCTAAATTTAGATTCTTTTTCTGTAGAGTTTTGTTTCGAGGGATCGATAGTAGGCGGTCCAGTTGTCGTCGCCGGGATCGTTTAGGATCGCGTCGGTGACCTGGTTCATTTTGGCGTCGAGGTCGTCGATGTAGTTGACCATAAAGGCCTCGGGTGTGGCGGGCAGTTTCGGCGAGCCGAACTCGTACTTACCATGATGCGACAGAATGATATGCGTCAGCGCATCGATAATGTCACTGTTTATGGTTTTACCTTTATCGGCTAAGGCGTCGGCTTTTTGCTGAAGCATGATCGCGGTTTTGGTGATATGCCCGACAAGCTGACCCGAGTCGGTATAGGAAAACGCCATATCATAGGAAAGTTCCTCGGTCTTGCCGAGGTCATGCAGCAATATGCCGGTCAGGACCAGATCACCGTTGACATCCGGATATAAAGGCAGTATCGCAGTTGCGACTCGCATCATATTATGGGTATGCTCGATCAGCCCGCCGAGATAATTATGATGCATGGACATTGCCGCCGGCGCGGTTTTGAAATTTTTCATCAATATTTGATCTGCCAAAAACGCTTCACAAATTAATTTCATTTGCGGATGCGCGACCTTGGCGAGCATTGATTTTATCTCGGCGAATAATTTTTCCACATCTTTTGTTGTCCGGGGCAGAAAGACTTCCAGGTCGACTTTCTCGATGTCAATAACGGCGATGTTATTAACAACGATCTGCAGATTGTTCTGGTAAAGTTCGCTTCTGCCCTGGATATGCACAAAACCGGGTTTTGGCAGCATGTTATAGGTTTGCTCGCTCGCCTGCCACATTCTGCCGTTAAGCTGGCCCGTGCGATCGAGAATATACATCGCGATATACAAATCGCCGCGGGTGGTGCTGCGGAGAATCGGGTCTTTTATCATATAAACATCATTAATCGTTTGACCTGGCTGAATTTCATTTATATAGTTATGTTTCATATTCGAACTCCAATCGGGATTTTGGATATAGATAATACGTGCTGATGACCATTATTTCAACAGGTGTTTTTGTTTTATGGCGTTAATTAAGCAAGAAAATCCTTTTTTAAAAAACTCCGGGAAACCTGAGGTTTTCGTATCGGGCGGCAAAGGCCCTTATGAGAACACAATTGACGTGTTATCACATATTGATCTTTCGGCGGCAAAAGGTAAAAAAGTTTTGTTAAAACCCAACGCCGGCCGTTCCGCCTCGGCTGGTTCGGGAGTAACGACCGAGCCGCAGGTCGTCGCTGCCGCCATTGATGTGTTTAATAAAGCAGGTGCCGAAACAGCAGTAGGTGAAAGCCCTATCGCCGGTGTTACGGCAATGGACGCATTTGAACAGACCGGTATCGCCGAGGTCGCACGTCAAAGAAACTGTCCCCTGATCGACATGGATAAACGTCAGTTTGTCGAGGTTGATATTCCGGACGGTATCGC
>CAZNET010000430.1:0-2959 GCA_964571885.1 uncultured Pirellulales bacterium | reverse complement strand
GGGCGTAAACCAGGACGCCAACGGAATCATCGACGGGGCCGATGACTTCGACGGCATTGACGATCATGTTGTTGTCAGTGATGACAGCAGTCTGCAGTTGTCTGACCACTTTATTGAAGTCTGGATGAAACGCTCCGAAAGCGGCACCGACGAGCAGATACTGTTAGAAAAGAGAGGAAGTTCGACGCATTCCAACTACTTTATCTCAACCAATAAAAATAATAACCAGGAAGTTTTCGCAGGATTTTCAGACGGTGCGCTTTGGTACTCGCTTGCTTCCGATTCCGATGTGATCGGTGACACGAACTGGCACTATGTGGTTTACGCCTTCGATGTCAATACGGAGACGCAGAAGATCTATATCGATGGTGTTCAGAGAGGCATTGTATCGAGCGTCACCGCAATACCCGTTACCAGCGGCGGTCAACAGTTCCGAATTGGAACCAAATATGACGGGTCGACACCTTTCAGCGGTACACTTGACGAAGTAAGGATTTCCAATGTCTCAAGGGGTGCAGAGTGGGTGATCACTTCGTATTATAATCAATCCGATCCGGAGAGTTTCTATCAAATCGCCAGTGAAGAAACATCCTCGATCGATGTTTCAGGACAAATAGAACTTCAGAATTTTGCCGGGACCTCTCGGGATGTTAACTTTATCGCCACCGGAGGCGAAGAGACAAAACAGTGGACCGTGAATTTAACATTCAGCAGTGGAACCGCTCCATTTACATTAACGGATATTCCTGACGGTACGACTCACTTGAGTGCTAAGACAGCATGGAATCTTCGCCGAAAAGTTGTCGTTTCTTACGACGGCAGTGGTCAGGGGACAGCGAACTTTACCGAAGAAAAAAAGATTTTAGGCGGTGACTTAAATGGTTCTAATTCGATTAATATCCTGGATTTTGCCATATTGAAAAAGAACTGGCTGACGTATAACAGCGAAGGGGATATTAATGGAGATGGCGCGACATCCTTAGCAGATTATATGCTTTTGAGGGCAAACTGGTTCAAAAAAGGAGATTCGGAGTAATTAAATATTAAAAACGGGTGATGAAATGTCTTAATTTAATCGTGATGGAAAGGCTCTGTATATGTTAACTCGACAGAAAAATAATGCTCGAAATGTTTCAAGTCTCTTTAAATGTATCATC
Organism: uncultured Pirellulales bacterium; assembly: GCA_964571885.1. GTDB lineage: Bacteria > Planctomycetota > Phycisphaerae > Sedimentisphaerales > Anaerobacaceae > CAZNET01. The sequence goes on along the minus strand of CAZNET010000430.1, from coordinate 1,802 downwards.
TTCATGTTTATGATTATGATTTCAGCCGGTACTGCCTTGGCTTATTCCTGGTGGGATTCGGATTGGTCTTACCGCAAGCAAATAACAATCGATCCCAATAAGGTTGGTGCGGCTTTGACCGACTTTCCATTACTGGTCTCGCTGAGTGCCGATGCCAACCTCGCCGCTTCGGCTCAGGCGGACGGCAACGATATTGTGTTTACGGATTCGGCGGAGAATAAACTACCCCATGAGATCGAATTCTATGACAATACAACGGGGGAGCTTGTGACATGGGTGAAAGTTCCCCTTGTTTCTTCGACCGTTGCTACAGATCTTTATATGTACTATGGTAATCCCGCAGCTTCCGACCAGCAGGATATCACGGCCGTGTGGAGCAATAATTATCGGCTGGTCCAGCATCTCGAGGAAACAAGCGGCAGCCATTACGACAGTACCGGCTATAACAACGATGGCACACCGATGGGAGCAGTAACCCAGAATGCGACCGGTAAGATCGCCGGCGGCGATACATTTGACGGATCCAATGATTATGTCATTCTCGGTAACGACGGCAGCATTAATTTTGGCACAGGTAATTTTACCATACAGACATGGTTCCGTACAGATTACAGCAGTTGGCAATATATCTTAGCCAAAGGCGGCACTAATATGACCGGTTTTGAAGGTTATGGCATGGCCCTGACCAGCGGTGAGCCATATGGTTTTATCGAAGATGACAGCCGTTTGCTGTGGTACGGCGGTACCAGCGGTTATAATAATGACACCTGGCATCATTATGCGGCGGTTTATGACCGCGACGGTAATGTTACCCCTTATTTGGACGGGGCAGCACTTGATTCGACAAATATTTCGGGATATGCAGGTTCCATTAGCGGGTCCAAGCCTTTGGAAATAGGCCGATATCCTAACGGCGGATATTATCTTGGCAGTGTTGATGAAGTGCGGGTTTCCTGTGGACTGCGAAGCGCCGAGTGGATCTCCGCTGAATATATCAATCAGAATACGCCGGCTAATTTTTATTCTTTGGGTTTACAGGAAGAAGTGGCCTTGCCGGAAGCGCCGATCGTTAAAAATGAAATACCTGCGGATAACTCAGCCAACGTTTCCATTGACTTGAATCAGCTTAAATTTGAGTTAAAGGATTATCAGAGTGACTTAATGGATTATACAGTGACTTCATTTCCTGATGTTGGTACGGATGCCAATTATGGAGTCATTGACGGGATTTATTCGGTCGATGTAGGACCGCTTGATTTTAATACTGTTTATGCATGGGAGGTAAATGTAACCGACGGGGTCAACACCAGTGTATATACATTCTCTTTCAGCACTGAACCTGATCCAAGAATATCGCCGGTTGACCTGGGATGGAGATACAGAAAAGAGATCGTGATTGACCCTAATCAGGTCTCTGTTGATCTGGAAACCTTTACGGTGTTGATCGATATCACCGATGAAGATTTAATGTCAAAAGCACAGCAGACAGGTGAAGATATTCTCTTTATGGAAGACACAGGTCTTTCTTACAAACTCGATTATGAAATAGAATTCTATGATGCGACAATCGGCCATCTGGTTGCCTGGGTCGAGGTGCCGCAAATATCAAGCAGTGTGGGCACTTCCATCTATATGTATTACGGCAATTCGGATCAGTCCACCGATCTGTCCACCACCACCGGCGCTTGGGACCAGTACTATGTTGGCGTTTGGCACTTGAACGAAGACGCCGGTTCCGGAACGAGCTATGATTCCACTGACAATGATCTGGATCTGACCGATTCCGGCGATGCTGGAGCGCC
>CAZNET010000429.1:649-2974 GCA_964571885.1 uncultured Pirellulales bacterium | reverse complement strand
ATTCTGCGGAAGTATCGTTATAGTCATACTCAGCAATCACCTGATCGCCGTCATAAACAAAACGCGTATCCGTATCGACCTGCCCGGATGAATAGATTATCTTCCGCACACGCCTGCCCGCAAAATCATATTTATACCTGGCCACAAAATCATGATCACTTTCATTCACATCGGTCAACCGATTTTCACAATCATAATAATACAAAAACGACCCGTCATCAACCAAATTCCCATTTTTCTTCGTGTCCTTCGTGGTTTTAATCCCGCTAACGAAAAGGTAAGTTTGGTCGAATGGAACATAATAAACCACGAAGGAAAGGAGAACACGAAGCTGGATTTAATTATTTTTTTCTTCGTGTCCTTCGTGTGCTTCGTGGTTTCAATGCCATTAACGAAAAGGTCGACAATGGTCGATTGAGGCACAATTACCCATAAAGGAAAAGTCAATAAAAGTTTTTTGATTATTTTTCCCTTCGCGGTTTGACGGCATACATAGCAGTATATTTTAACATTTCATAATTCTGTTGAAGTTTCGGGCATAAAACGGTATATTGCCTGGATTGACGATATAGAAATCATGGAGGCAAAATTGACTATGGCAAGGTTTATTATGATACTGACGCTGTTACTGGCGTCGATCGGGTATTGCGAGGAAGAAATTACTTATGAAAGGCTTTCGGGCTATTACGGCTTTGACGAGATCGAGATCGTCAAACTGGACTGGGGCATTCGCAATCTGATGGTCACCGACCTGAACGGAGACGAGAAAAATGACATTATCGTTATCAATAACCTGAAATCGCGGATCGACCTTCTGATCCAGAAGGATTCTCCTTCCATCGAAGAAACGACCGTCTCTGTCGATCCCAACGATATCGACGTGAATCTCATCAATGATCCCACGCTCTATGAAAATGAAAATGTGCCGGTCTATGAACGGATATCATCCTCGGCCTACGGTGATTTGAATCATGACGGTCTGACGGATCTGGCGTATTACGGCGATCCTAAGGGCTTGTACATTCTGCTGCAAAAAAAACAGCAGGCCGATGAAGACAAAGACGCCCTTTCCTGGCATGTCAAAAAGAAGATAAAGATCGAGGACGGCCTGAACAGCGCGCGGTCGCTGATCGCTGCCGATCTAAACAACGACGACAAAGACGACCTGGCCCTGGCGGCGCAGGACGCGGTCTATCTGATCGTGCAGAACGACGACGGCACCCTCGCTGAGCCGGTCAAATATCCGACCACATCGAGAATATTGGCGCTGGCGGGTAAGGACCTTGACGGTGACACGATCAATGACCTGATAATGATCACCAGTAATGAACGTAAGCCGATCCAGGTCCGGTTCGGCACCCAAAGCGGCAGGCTCGGCCCTGAAGAACACTTTTTTATCGAAAAACCCTGGGCCCTGGTGCTCCACGATATCGACGACCGCGCGGGTCAGGAAATGCTGGCGATCGATCATATCAGCAAGCGGCTGATCGCTTATGAGTTGTCACACGACGAAAAAAGAGAAGACCAATGGCCCATCCTGATGTATCCGCTCGAAAGCGGCGAATCGAGTACCAAGCGGGACTTGGTGCCGGCGGATATCGACGGTGACACCTTGACCGATATCGTCATCAGCAATCCGGGCGCATCAGAGCTTATCCTTTACAAACAAAACAAGGAATACGGATTGTCCGAACCGAAAAAATATCCGGCCTTTTCCGAAATTGACGCCCTGTCGTCAGCGGACCTTAACGGTGACGGCAACGATGAGATCGCGGTTTTAAGTATCAAGGAAAAGGTGATCGGTGTCAGCAGCTATCGAAATGACCGGCTTACATTTCCGGAGCCTATCGATTTTACCGATGAGCCGGTCGCGTTCGAGTTGGCGGATATGGATAACAACGATTCGGTGGATTGCGTCTATATCTCGCGTGATGTAAACGATATCCGTTCGCTTCGTATCCTCTACAATCTCAGTATTGATCCCGATTCGAACCTCCTGCGAAAACAGAATGTCCCATTAAAAAAACATATCGTCCTGGAGAAGCTCTTATCCAATCCGGAAGGAATTGAAATTTTTGATGCCGATCAGGACGGCCTGAAGGATATTCTCATTTTTGTCCAGTACGATTCCCCGATTCTGATACATCAAACCAAGAAAAATATTTTCGAATTGGTGGATTCCCCGGAGGCACAGCTCAGCTTGATCAAGCAGGCGTCGCTGCGTTCGATCACCACGGCGAATATCGACAATACATCAGGCAAAGAATTGCTGATCGCACAGGACAATTTCGCCAGCAGTCTTATCTTCAAGGACGGCCAAACCGG
>CAZNET010000429.1:0-639 GCA_964571885.1 uncultured Pirellulales bacterium | reverse complement strand
CATCGTCGATCAGTATAACGCGAAAAACACCGAAAACTCCATTTCAGCAGTAGGGGTTTTCAAACTGGATGGCGATACAGATGACCCCAGCATCGTTTTGCTGGATGCCCAAAAAGGCGTTTTGCAAATACTGAATCGACAGGAGGATATGACGTATCGGTTTGAAAAGGAAATTGAGATCGACCAGTGGAACGAGAATAAGCACCTGAAGTTGCTTTATGCCGCCATTGGTGGTAAAGCGGAAAAAAATATCCTGTTGTTCGACAGTATGAAATTCGCGCTGATCACCCCGCCGGGACAAGATGTAAGCCCGCTTTATCTCGAACAGAAATTTACCTATGAAACAAAAATTAAGGACGGCATCTACGGCAACCTTGTGGTCGGCGATATCAATTCGGATAACCGGGTCGATATCATCATGGTGGATTACAGTCAGAATAATATTGAAATTTTAACGCTCGATCCTGATCACCGTCCGGTTCCGGCTCTGCGGTTCAAGATCTACGAACAGAAAAGCTACCAGCAGGCACAGAAGCAGAAAGGCGCGGTAACCATCGAGCCGAGGGAACTCGAAGTTGCCGACGTCACCGGTGACGGCAAAAACGATCTGGTAACCATTATTCACGACCGAATCATCAT
>CAZNET010000428.1:0-3002 GCA_964571885.1 uncultured Pirellulales bacterium | reverse complement strand
CGATTATCCATAAAGAAAAGTGTCATCTCAACCGCATCCTTGATGTAAATAAAGTCACGCAGTTGTTCGCCGTCTTTGTAATCCGACCGATGCGATTTGAATAATCTGACCTTGCCTTTTTCATTGATCTGCTCAAAGGCCTTAATAACAAAGCTCCGCATGTCACCTTTATGATATTCGTTTGGCCCAAAGACATTGAAATATTTTAGTCCGACAATCCTGTCCAGCAGCTCGGTTCGGCGTGACCAAAGATCGAACATCTGCTTGGAATAGCCATACATATTCAAAGGTTGAAATTCGTGAATGTTATCCTCATTATCATCGAATCCTTTCGAACCGTCACCGTATGTAGCGGCACTGGAGGCGTAAATAAAACGCGCATCGTTTTCGATCGCCCAGCCCGCCAGGATTTTTGTGTATTCGAAATTGTTCTTCATCAGATAAGAGGCGTCGGTTTCGGTCGTACTTGAACAGGCCCCCATATGAAAAATAGCGGTGACCGTTTCATAAATCCGCTCATCGATCACCAGTTCGATAAAATCGTCTTTTTCGAGATAATCCGCATAGGATAAGTTTCTGAGATTTTTCCATTTCGTGTCGCTGCCCAGTTCATCGACGATTGCAATATCGTCAATGCCGCGTGCATTGAGACTCGAGACAATCGCCGAGCCAATAAAACCTGCGCCACCTGTGACAATAATCATGTTGAACTCCTTAAAAAAATTTACAAAGGTAGCTTAATGAGCAGGCTGAATAATGTCAAATGCTAAGCGAATGGCAGGACATAAAAAAACCGCCCTTTTGGACGGTTAGGAAGAAAAATGAAAAAAGCCAAATACTAACTAACACAAGGCAATATAGCTTGCGATAGCCAATAATAAAATTCGTTTTTTCGTATCCGTGAAAGGCAGCCAAAAACTATAATAAAACTTTTTCATCTGTACCTCTTCGAACGCCAGATTAGCTCTTTTATTATGAATGTATTATACCTGAAAAAAAGAGCCATATCAAGGAAAAAATCCATGTCAAAGACTTATCTCCTTTAAGTTAAAGAACTTATAGCTTTCAAAAATTCCGGATTTTCCCGTTAATTTAGGTAAGAATTTTAGCCGCTTCAATCATTAATAGTGATATCGGCATTTTTTGCGGACATTCTGCTTCCGCTCTGCTATAGTCCAAAGATGCGATTTTATTGCGATATTGGGCTGGCAGATCGGCGTAGAGCTGTTTTGCTAATTGCTTTTCACCATAGCTGTTATGGTACATCAAGTATCTCATGACTTCACTGATATAAGGCATTTGAGGCATAGCGGAAGCGCAAATGTTCCCGCAGCCGGCGCAGTAACCATCGCAGGTTTGCTGTGCGTAATATTTTAGAAATTGTTTGTCATCCTGACTCAATTTTGTTTTATCCAAACTGGCCGCCACATTAGAGGTAACCAAAGCGATGTTTTGCATCGTTACACAGGCAGAGGCGAACCTTTCGTCTTCAAGAACGGCTTTGATCTTGGCCTGACCTTCGGTGTAGCCTTTATCGAGAAATTTTTGTGCCAGTTCCTTATCTTTATCTGTCGAGATGCTTGGCTTATCGCCTCCCCACGGGGCGCTTTGTCCGTGCCCCTGTACCTTCATAGCAATCAGACCGATACCGGCTTTATGACAGGCATCGACGGCTTTTCGAAAATTATCATCCTGCATGAGGCGAAAATTGTAGCTGGTCATAATAACGTCGATCCAGTCCATCTTCGAAGCGGCCATCAAACATTCTGTCATGTTGGTATGTGTGCTGAAACCGAAATAGCGGATAACCTTCTTTTTTTTCGCTTCGAGGGACCAGCTCTTCAAATCGTCCGTCAATCCGTTTGGATTTGATAGTGCGTGAAAACCATAATATAAATCAAGGTAATTGGTATTGAGTCTTTCCAATGATTTTTGCAGTCGTTTTTCGACCGCTTTGGGATTACGGGCGCCGGATGCCTTTGTCACCAGAAAGATTTTTTTTCTTACATCCGGATTTTTCTTCAGAAAATCTCCGATTCCATTTTCACTGTTGGTATTCGCGTAAACCGGTGCGGTATCCCAGTAATTGACACCCCACTGGAGAGTGCTTCTTAGAATAATTTGGTTTTCGCTCAAATCAAACATTCCCCCGAGCGATAAAATAGGCACATCGATTCCTGTCTTGCCCAGCTTTCTTCTGGGAACCTGGGGATATTGTGATTCAACTTTCTTTTCAGAATAGGATAAATTCTCCGCGTTTGCCGTGGCCGCTGCGAGCGTACCTATTGAGCTGACGCCGAGTGTTTTGAAGAAGTCTCTTCTGTTTAAGCCGTTATTCAGGTTTTTCATGGTCACCTCCATAGTTTTTATTAAGGAAATACACGCTCATTATACGGCAGCTTCTTAGGCTTGTTTGTTAATTTTTAATTATCATTAAGATCCTGTGTATAATTTAAGATTTTAAGATAAAACCTTAACTGCTTCATGAATTACTTGTGTGATTGGGATTTTATTGGGGCATCTGCGTTCAGCTAATCGGTAATCGGTGGTTAATAATTTATTTTTATATTTAAGCGGCAATTCGCCAAAAAGTCTCTTGGCGCGTTCGTGTTCCCCGTAGCTGTTATAGTACATTAAATATCGTATGATACTGTTGATCACGGGCGTTTCAGGTGCTGCATGATTGCAGATATCGCCGCATCCGGCACAATATCCGCTGCAGGTATTCTGAGCGTAGGTTTTAAGTTTATCCATATCGCTTGCTGATAAAGGTTTTTTATCCAGAACGGCTTCAACATTTTCTTTCAGCATTTTGATCGTGGACATCCCCATGCAGGCAGAACTGATTCGTTGATCCTGTAGAACCGCTTTCATAGCCGCATGGAATTTTGAATAACCTTTGTCGAAAAAGTGCTGAACGATTTTTTTATCTGGCCTGGAAGTCGATGACCCGGGAATAGGCACTGGCCCCGGCGATGATGAGATCCGGGCGTTCCTTCCGG
>CAZNET010000427.1:0-3006 GCA_964571885.1 uncultured Pirellulales bacterium | reverse complement strand
ATTTAAAACATTATAATGTTTATCGTTCAGCATCAGCGCCTCTCCACAGTGTCATTCAAAACCGTATCGCAACGAATGTAACCTCAAGTCAGTATTCAGACACTTCCTTGCCCGGTTCGACAACCTATTACTACGCGGTCACAGCCGTTGATGATTACTACAATGAATCGGCCGCGTCCAGTGAAGCTTCCGCGACGACCAATGCGGACACGTCACCCCCCGCCGCTCCGACCGGAATTTCCACCGATGTCGTCAGCTACGACCAGATCAACCTCGACTGGAACGACAATTCCGAATCAGACCTGGATGGTTACAATATCTACCGATCGACCGTAAGCGGTTTCGAGCCCAACAGCAGTACCGTGATCGCAACAGTACACCCGACAAGTTCATATTTTGATGAAGGACTCGACGCCGAAACATGGTACTATTACATCTTACGTGCGGTCGATAAATCCGGCAACGAATCGTCGAACGCAAGCCAGGTCTCAGCACAGACCTTCATCTACGATATTATACCGCCGGCCGCGCCCACTGGGTTGGCCGTGGCCGCGCCGAACCATACCACCGTCGAAATGAACTGGAACGACAATTCTGAGATCGACTTCTCGCATTACAATATTTACCGTTCGCAGGTCTCCGGATTCAATCCGACTCTGGCCAACCGGATCGCCGCAAATGTTACCTTGAGCTGGTACAATGACGATACCGTCGATCCAGACACCACGTACTACTACCTCGTGACGGCTGTCGATGCGGTGAACAATGAATCCGATCCGTCCCTTCAGGCTCAGGCCGACGTGCCCGAAATTGACCTGACATCCCCCGCCACTCCAACCAACGTCATCGCCTATGCGATCAGCGGCACGAGGATCGAATTGGGATGGGATGACAATACCGAACCCGACCTGAAAGGCTATAACATTTATCGTGATACCACCTCCGGATTCACGCCTTCAATAAGCAATCTTACGGCCGAGTATGTCTCCCTCAGTGAATATCTCGACAAAAGTCTGCTATCCACAACGGATTATTTCTATAAAATAACCGCCGTCGACTTCTTCGATAACGAATCGGCACCGGCCGCTGAAGTAAACGCCGTCACATTTATTCTCGGTCAGCTTGGCAACGCAACCTCCAACTGGCGATTCGACGAAGGAACAGCAAGCACCGCCTTCGATTCCGGACCGTTCGGCAGAGATGGGACGTTGAAAAACATGAATTCCGCCGACTGGGTCACCGGAAAATACGGCACGGCCCTGGATTTCGACGGCAACAATGATTATGTCAATATCGACGGCTACAGGGGCATCCAGAATGGATATGTCAGAACCGTCACCGCATGGATCAAAACCAACAGCTCCGGCGCACAGTCAATCATCAGTTGGGGCGACGTTCATAACTCCGCGGGGAAACAATGGACCTTTATGCTTGAAAACAACAAGCTCGGCCTGAAAGTTTGGTCCGGGTATAAAAAATCCACAACCACCATCCCGAGCGGACAATGGCATCACGTCGCGGTCGTCCTTGACGACGAATTCTCTCCCAACCTGCAGGACGTCGATTTCTACGTCGATGGCGTACAGACAGGCGTCACCCAAAACTGGAACGTCCCTCTGGATACCCAGGATGACATCGATGTCATGATCGGGGCCGGGATCTGGCCGAATTCCACCACACAGCGCAGATACTACTTCGACGGACTGATCGACGAAGTCAGATTATATAATGTTAGCCTGACCGGACCCCAGATTCAATCGGTTATGAATGATAACGGAAATTAACACCGTTGAGATTGATTTGGGGTTTCCTCCTTAAAGGGCAGCAGGGTGTTCACGCAACCTGCTGTCTTTATTTTAAATCATCTCCTATCACTGCCCACCAAAAAATAATCCTTGCATCCTCCACCCGTTTGACTATATAGAAGATATGATTTTGAATATCACAATGAACAGGAGACCTCAATATGACCGGCTATCCCTTTTGTGCGGACATCCAAAACAATATGAATGAAACCCTGAAAATGCTGATTACGCCCGCGGCGGTGATAGTCGGAATATGGATCCTCCACGGCGTCGTATTCTGGATTTTCAAAAAAATTGCAAAAAGAACCTCCGTCACCGTCGACGAATACATGATCAAATATTACCGCCAGCCCGTCCGCTGGATCCTGCTGCTCATAGGCATTCGCGTCCTGTTTCCCCTTTTCCCGATACCCGACGAATGGACGGCGACCTTCCAGCAGTTGTTCAGTATCCTGATGATTGTTCTCGTCTCATGGCTGCTCATCAGAAGCACCAGCGTGCTCGAAGACTACATGCTCGACCGCTTCGAAATAACCGTTAAAGACAACCTCCGCGCACGCAAGATACATACACAACTGAGAGTCTTGAAACGCATCATCATTGTCACCGTCTTCGTCATCGCTTTGGCCACGGCACTGATGACCTTCGATAAGGTCAAACAGCTCGGCACCACCATCCTCGCATCCGCCGGCATCATCGGCATCGTCGTCGGCATGGCCGCACAGAAAACCATCGGAACCTTCATCGCCGGCCTGCAGATCGCCTTCACCCAGCCTATACGCATCGATGACGTGGTCATCGTCGAAAACGAATGGGGCCGCATCGAAGAGATCACACTCACCTATGTCGTCGTGAAGATCTGGGATCAGCGGCGATTAATCGTCCCCATCATCTATTTCATCGATAAACCCTTCCAGAACTGGACGCGCGTCTCCGCCGACCTGCTCGGTACCGTGTACATCTACGTCGACTACTCCGTCCCCTTCGAAAACATCCGAAACGAATTAAAACGAATACTCGAAGCGTCATCCAACTGGGATAAAAAAGTCTGTGTTCTCCAGGTAACAAACGCTACGGACAAAACCGTCGAGATCAGAGCACTCATGAGCGCCGCCGATGCCTCCATCGCATGGACACTGCGATGCGAAGTCAGAGAAAAACTCATCGAATACATCCGGAAAAACCACCCCCACGCTCTGCC
>CAZNET010000426.1:0-3010 GCA_964571885.1 uncultured Pirellulales bacterium | reverse complement strand
GAGAACGGCGAGGATATTATCGTGCATGCCGAGGACGGATCCTATGCGGCCAATATCGAAAAGGCGGCAGTCGATCCTCTCGCAAAACAAAAAACAGATTTAAATTTCCCCGCTGTCGAAGAAGTACATACCCCGAACGTCGGTTCGATCGAAGCGGTCTGTGAATTTATGAAAACCAAACCCGAACAGATGATCAAGACCCTGATCTACTGCTCGGAAGAAAAGGTGATCGCCGCCCTGGTTCGAGGCGACCACGAACTGAATTCGGAAAAGCTGACTCAGGTACTGGAAGGCAAACAAAATGACCTTGCCGATGAAGAAACGATTGAACGCATTACCGACGCGAAGGTCGGTTTTGCCGGACCGGTGGGATTGTCAGAAAAGGTCGATCTGATGATTATCGATCATGCGGTGGCGGCGATGGCGGTTGGTGTCACTGGGGCCAACAAGACCGATTATCATATCAGAAATGTTGTGCCGGGCAGGGACTTTTCGCTTGAAGGTGATAACGTTCTCGTAGCCGATATTCGCAATGCGGTTGAAGGTGACACATATCAGGGGAAAAAACTGCTGTTCAAACGTGGTATCGAGGTCGGCCAGGTCTTCAAGCTGGGAACCAAGTACACAAAGAAGCTTAACGCATCTTTTCTCGACGAAAACGGCAAGGAGAAAATCTGTACGATGGGCTGCTACGGTATCGGCGTCAACCGGATCATCGCATCGGCCATTGAACTTGGAAATGACAAAAATGGTATCATCTGGCCCGTCTCGATTGCGCCGTTCGAGGTCATCATAACCTGTGTCAATCAGGAGGATGAAAACCTGTCAAAAATAGCGGAGGATATTTACAATCAACTGTTTGAGAATGGCATCGATGTACTGCTGGACGACCGCCAGATCCGCGGCGGCATCAAATTTAATGATGCCGATCTGATCGGCATACCGCTTCGTATCACCGTAGGCAAAAAATCCGTGGCCGAGGGCAATGTCGAAATAAAAATGCGAGACGAAGACAAGATACAAAAAGTCGACATCACCGAAGCCGCCGACAAAGCAAAAGAAATGATCAACTTGCTTAGAAGAAAACTCGAAACCTGAAATACCAATCAGATTCTATAATTGTTATATGATTAATTACGCGTTCATGTGTCATTCCCGCGAAGGCGGGAATGACATCTTTGAGATATGTTTTTGTTTCCATTGGATTTATTGTTGATAATCCAACAATACAGTATGGATACCCGCCTTCGCGGGTATGACAAAAGGATATAGAATAAATGTGGGAACTGAAGGAACCGAGTCCGGTTAAACTGATCGTCGGGATACTGGCCGCTGATGAAAACTGTCTTACCGAAGCAAGAAAAATGCTCGAACAACATTTTCATTCATCCGATCTGATCAGTGACATCTGGCCTTTTGATAAGACTGCTTATTACAAAGATCAGACGGGTGAAAATATATTGCGGCAGTTTGTCAGTTTTGAAAATCTCATCGATCCCGGCGACCTTGCGGTGATTAAGCACAAAACAAACGAACTTGAACAGTACCTTGCCCAAACGCTGGAATCCAATCTGTCCCGCCCTGCTAACTTCGATCCGGGCCTGATCGAGCCTTCGAAACTGGTGCTGGCGACGACAAAAAACTACTCACACCGCATCTATATCGGCCAAAAAATGTACGCCGAAGTGACCCTGATTTACGATAAACATCAATGGAAGGCTTTCGATTATACCTATCCGGATTATCGCGAGCCGACTTATCATGCATTTTTTGATGAAGTAAGAACCAAATTGCTGGAGCAGTTGAAAACAAAATGATTGAAACAATAGATTTATTGGGTGTTGCATTGTTTGTCGGTTCAATGCTGCTGTGCATGGTTTTTACAAGCATTGTCAGAAAGCTGGCCCTCAAACTTCAATTTGTATCAAAACCTTCCGAAGACAGATTCTCACAACAGGTCGTTCCGCTCGGCGGCGGCATCGCGATATTTTTGACAATTTTCAACATTCTTATCTTTTCAATTTTAACGGTTCGGTATCTGGCACAACCGGGTCGACTTGGATTTTTCGGTGATATGGTCTTGATTCATACAGAAGGATTCATTAGTAAAATCAACCATCTGCTCATTGTATTACTTTGCCTTTTGATATTGTTCATTATTGGTTTGTGGGACGATATGAAAAAGCTTAGTCCTTTCTTTAAGCTTATCATCCAATTTGCTGCAGCTTTTCTGGCGGCATATGTTGCGGAAATACGGGTTGAACTGTTCATCGATAATATATTTGTCACTACCTGTCTTTCCGCGGTCTGGATCGTCCTGATCATCAATGTTTTCAATTTCCTTGATAATATGGACGGCGCCTCGGCGGGAATCGCGGTGATTATCAGCTCCGTATTATTTTTTATCGCCGTCTTCAGCGGCCAGGTATTCGTCGGAGCCATGGCGATTATCTTAATAGGAACATTAATCGGCTTTTTGATATTCAATTTTCCGCCGGCAAAAATCTACATGGGTGATGCCGGTTCACTGGTGGTGGGCTTTCTTGTGGCCGTTCTTTCACTTCGTACCACCTATTACCAAAAAGCCCTGAGCGGGGACTGGTATCCGGTGCTGCTTCCGCTGGTCACGATGGCGGTCCCGCTTTACGATTTTATTAGTGTGACGTTTTTGAGGCTCAGCCAGGGCAAAAGCCCCTTTGTCGGTGATACACAGCATTTTTCTCACCGACTGAAACGACACGGCCTAACAGATACGCAAACAGTCCTGACACTTTATCTCGCTACATTGTGCACGTCTCTCGCCGGGCTTTTTCTTTATCAGGTCAATATTTTGGGTGCTTTTCTTATCTTTATACAAACGTTTCTGATCCTTGCGATTATCGCCATTTTCGAATCGACATCAAAGAATAAGTCACAATGAACATTCATGAAGGTTAAATTATCGACACAATATGAAAATTTTCTGATATGTGCCGGCATTGTTATAGTATCGCTGCGGGCAACCATCGTT
>CAZNET010000425.1:0-3034 GCA_964571885.1 uncultured Pirellulales bacterium | reverse complement strand
ATGGATCCGATCGGGCCCGGGCGATCAACTCGCCGTCTGCGTGGTAAACATTGTTGTCCATTTCGCTGATCTTCAATTTTTGCCTTAACAAAATATTCGTATCAACCGTCATCGCCATTATAAATGCGCAAAACCCAAAAACGCGGCAAAAAAAATAAAATATTAAAATGAAAAATGCAAAAATATGCAGTAAAATGACGAAAAAGACTGTCATCCATAGTGCAGTCAAAAAAAAAGACTGTCATCCCGAGCGCAGTCGAGGGATCTGATTGAATAGATTTCTCCGCTTCGCCATGAACCATACGGTTCACGGCTTCGGTCGAAATGACAAACAAGAAGGAATTTTAATATGAAAAAATACGGACTTATATTCGATGTTGACGGTGTGATCGCCGATACCGAGCCGTTTAATCACCGGGCCTCGATCAAGGTTTTCGAGGACATGTTCGGTGTGACAGGCGTCAGGCCCGAGGACTTCGAAGCGGGCATCGGCAGGGGGGCGGCCGAATATGTCAAGGCCGCCGCGGCGGTGCACGACATCGAAATGACCGACCAGCAGGTAGCCCAGGCGACCCAGATGCGTCAGGATAACTTCTTTCACCTGCTGAAAACCGAAAAGCTGCCGCCGTTTCCCGGCGTGCTGGAACTGATGCGGCAGGCGATCGAGGCCGAGGTTTTCGAGGTTGCCATCGCGACCTCGGGAACCAAGGAGAAATCGACCGCCAGTCTCGAAGCCGTCGGTGCACCTTATACCGAAGTCGTTTTTATCAACGGCAGCATGGTGACAAAAAAGAAGCCGAACCCGCAGTTGTTTCTTTTAGCGATCGAGGCGATGGGGCTCGACGCGAGCCGATGCTGTGTGATCGAGGACGCCCCCAACGGCATCGAAGCCGCCAAAGCCGCCGGGGCAAAATGCATTGCGGTCACTAACTCCACGACACCGGACAAACTCGAACAGGCCGACCTGATCTGTAACTCCATGACCGAAATCAATCTAAACAACATCAAAGACCTCATTGACTCAGAATAAAGTTTTTTCTTTAATATTATTTACTTTCAAGACATAGGCCATAGATAACAGCGGATCCTTCTTGCGGTTCAATTTCTAACCAAAAGACATTAGGTTTGGAGAGATGTATTTCTTTTTCAATCACATGTATAGCTATGCCGGCACTAGAATGATTTTTAAGAATATGAATCTCATCTGAATGAAATCGCACTTTACAATGTTTTTCATCTGGTAACGGACTTACATATATTGCTATCTTGTAATTTCCAGGAGATAGTTTCTTGTGTGAATCTGTTATCGGGGAAATCATCAGCTTTTCACGCGAATCAATAACAATGCCGGTTTTTGTTATTTCTTCAATCGATTTACAGGTAATGTCCTTCCGTCGAATCAAAATCTCTTGATTATGTGTTATCGTTGGCAGGTTCGTTTCCTTGGTTCCTTGAACCAGCCAGTATTTATTGTGCTGATCGATATAAAAAGTATATGATCCGGGGTGTTGGGCCAACTTTTCAAAAGAAGTAGGGCCATAGTTGATTCGAACAGCTTCGAGTCCAACGGATTGACGGATGGCTATATAATCTGTAATCCAGCGAGTACCCAATGAAACAACCATTGCTTCTTCGCCTCGATTACCTCCATCCAATTGTGACAAACGTGAAAATTGCTCAATTGTATCAGCAGGATCATATTGCTGAAGAAGCTGTCGGGCCTTTTCGAAATCGCCAATTTGAACAGCTTTTTTAGCTTTGCTGTAAGCTAATTCCTGTACCTGACAAAACGATATGATCACGTTTTCCAATGCTTTGAAATATTCGATTCGCTGCTTTTGTTTGACAGTCATAGTCGCAACATCGATTGAATTTAATTGTTTAATTCTTTCTTGGCATTCCTTTATGGAACTTTCGGGTTCTGGTATATATTCGTCACCCCAGATAAAGTGATCAGTGGTGACACGTCCGAACGTTGGCGCATCGGTCCACCAATTCTTCAGGGAATTGCCGAGCTTTTCGCCGTTTTCTGATCCAAACCAGTGCAAACCTGCCTTTCGAGATGTTTCGCTGTAATGCTCATTTTTCGTACCAGACCATAATTGATTTTCATGATTTTTGAAATACAGATCCAGGGGTCGGGTCATCCAGTGGATGACACCATATCCTTGAGCCCGAAGCTTTGAAAGTTCATCATAGAAGTTGTTGTGTGAGTGATATGGCCTGCCTATATATTCTCCGTCATCATGATGAGCCCAAATAATTGGAACAATGCGGCCTTTGGCTTTTTGTAGATGTTCATATGCTTGCGAAACTTTAAAAAAAGAACCATAACGATAACGAAGATAGTGTGAATCGAGAGGCATTACAGTAACATCTTCGGGCAAAAATTCTACTATTGCCGGTACCCAATGGGTTTCCCAGCTTCCCATGCTAAGTTTAATGTCTTTTCTGCCTGCTTCATCAAGTGCTCGACGAAAGGCACCAGCCACTTTATTCAATGCAAAACTGCAAATGGACTGCGGCAGCTTTTCTGCATGTGGATTATCTTTAATATATCCCGTATATTCTTCCTGCCAGGTTGCAGGTAGTTGACTCACTTGATTCAAACGTCCCCATTCACGTCCATCGGTACGTCGCCAAAGTGCAAGATGATCGATTTGTGGATAAAGCTTAAGTAAACCATCGACCTGTGCCTTATAAAATTTGTATCCTTCTTCTGTATCAGGACGAGGGAGCCAGCGTTTTCCATTACTGAAACGCGCATGTTCAGGCAGTGTAAGAAGCATATCTTTTGGAAGAACAGAATAGGTATCTATATCGATAGCAAAACAAACGTCTACGCCTCTTTTGTCGGCATGCGTAAAGACACGTTTCATTAGTGATTGAGCCGCCTCAATTCTTTTGTCATCGTCAACCAATGCCACATCCGCTCCGAACTCAGGGCTTTCAAATATTTCGCCGCCCGGTAAACGGCGTACATCATTGATATGTTGTCTGCCCCAATCCCGACCGCGACGACTTGTTGCATAAT
>CAZNET010000424.1:0-3052 GCA_964571885.1 uncultured Pirellulales bacterium | reverse complement strand
AATCTCCCGATTACGATCGGAACCGAAATGAACAGCCCCGGCCAGAAATTTGTCGATACCTTCAATACCGAGGAATTGAAACCGCTTATTCCTGTTTTCATAAAAGGTGCCAACATAGTTTATGCCCACGCACTGCTGGAAAGAAAATGCAGTTTAGGTTATAGCAGCAATTGGGCACAGAACAATTTCGAACAGATCGAGCAAAAAATAGAATTTTATGAACAGTTCGGTGCTGTTATCGAACCACAAAGCAAAATATTAACATTCATACATAACTCGATGTCACCTCAGGACATATTGAAGGAAGTAGATTAGGAAGTCGCAATGAATAAAATCCCCGAAAAACAATACGCCGTTCAACTCGTCGGTCCCGATGAATTAAAACTCAATAAAGAAAAAGATGTTCATATTCCCGGCGAGCATCAGCTCCTTGCAAAGGTCGAAGCCGTAGGGCTCTGCTTTTCGGATTTGAAACTCCTGAAACAATTTACCGCACATGCTCGTAAGAGTGACATCATATCAGGTATGGATACTAATGTCCTTGAACAAATTCCGAGCTATGTTCCCAACGAAGCGCCTGCGGTGCCGGGACACGAAGCGGTCGTACGGATTGTCGCGACAGGTCCGGGCATCGATGATTTCAAACCCGGTCAGCGTTTTCTTGTACAGACCGATTACCGCTGGCTGCGAACGGAAAAATCAAACGCGGCCTTCGGGTATAATTTCGAGGGTGCTTTGCAGGAATATGTCCTGATGGACAAACGGGTTATTACCTCGCCTCAGGGTGAATCACTGTTGATACCGGTCCCGGACGATCTTTCCGCCTCCGCGATCGCACTGGTGGAACCCTGGGCCTGCGTGGAAGATGCGTACGCCACGAAGGAACGAACGCGGATCAAAACAAACGGCCAAATGCTGATTGTCGCTGATGAAAAAATTAAGGATGGAGTGTTACAGAATCTCTTCGATAAATTCGGTAAACCCTCTGATATTACCTGGATATCAAAGCATCCGCCGATATCGGTAAATATTCATGTAAAGCATATCAGTGATATCTCAGACATTGGCCAGGCAGCGTTCGATGATGTGCTTTACTTCGGTGCGGATCCGGATAAAGTCGAAAAATTATTTGCCAAGGTCGCCGCTCAGGGCCTGATTAATATCGTTCAATGCGGAAACATATTTGAAAGAGACGTGACCACCATGGTAGGGCGCGTCCATTACGGAGGCATTCGCATCATCGGAACCAATGGTTGTGATCCCTGTGAGGCGATGGAGCATATCCCTCAAACAGGTCAGATACGAGCGGGAGACAGAATCGATGTCATCGGTGCCGGCGGCCCAATGGGAATGATGAATGTTATCAGAAATATTTGTCAGGGCATTGAGAATATTACCGTTTATGCCGGCGATCTTGACGAGGATAGACTGAATAAATTATCGGAAATCGCAAAGCCGCTTGCCGAGAAAAAGAATCTCGACTATCGCTCTTATAATCCAAAAACAGGTGACACACCGGAATTGTGTGATTACATCGTCCTGATGGCGCCGATACCTGATTTAGTCACCTTCTCTGTCAACAATGCCAATCGAAACGGCATTATTAATATTTTCGCAGGCATACCAGCCTCGGTCACAGCTGACATCAATCTTGACCGATATATCAAAAATCATCTCTATTTCATCGGCACAAGCGGTTCGGTTATCGAAGATATGAAAGCAGTGCTGAAAAATGTCACATCCGGCAGTCTTGATACGAACGTCTCTGTCGCGGCGGTAAGTGGACTCGACGAAGCCGAACAAGGTATCCGCGCTGTTGAAAATCGCAAAATGGCGGGCAAAATTATTGTTTATCCGCAGTGCAAAGGGCTCGGTCTAACAAAACTCGATGAATTAAAAGATCAATATCCCGAAGTTGCGGCAAAACTTGAAAACGGCTTGTGGACAAAACAGGCAGAAGATGCATTATTAAAAGTATTTGAAAAGGAGTAATTATGGCTGACACAGGGCGCACCCCTGAATTACAAAACCAAAACGCTATCGTTTCCGGAGCGGGAAGCGGCCTTGGCAAAAGCATCGCCGTCGGACTGGCTCGCGCCGCCGCTAATGTAACATTAGCGGATATCGATTTGCCGGCGGTGGAAAAAACTGCAAAGGAAATTAAAGCCGAATGTCCAACAATCAAAACTCTTCCGGTTAAATGCAATGTCACCGACGAAAACAATATACAGGAGGTTTTCAAAAAAATGGCCAACGAGCTTGGCAGCGTCGATATTCTTGTAAATGCCGCCGGTCTGGCGCCTGCATATCCGCTGGTAGACTTTCCTGTTAATCAGTGGCGTTTTGCGGTCGATGTCAACCTGACCGGATATTTCATCATGGCAAAAACAGCAGCCGGCATGATGATAAAGAACAACATTCATGGCAGCATCGTCAATATCAGTTCCAAGTCGGGATTGGAACCCAGCAAAAACAACTCAGCTTACAATGCAACCAAAGCCGGCGAACTCCATCTGGCCCGTGGATGGGCACTGGAACTGGGCGAATACGGAATTCGTGTGAATTGTGTCTGCCCCGGTAATGTCTTTGAAGGCTCGAAGATCTGGAATCCGGAATATATAAAAGTCTGTGCGGAGAAATACGGCATAAAACCCGAAGAAGTGATTCCTTATTATGTCAATAAAACTGCGCTCAAACGTGAGATCAAAGGTCAGGATATAGCAGATGCTGTCGTTTTTTTATGTTCGGACAAAGCAAGAACGATAACCGGCCAAACAATCGTCGCCGATGGTGGACAGGTTTGGGTCAGATAAGCAAATCCTGATTCCCGTTATTCTTTCGCTTCCGGGCAGGAAAGGATATAATCGATCACCTCGCTGAATTTGGCGCTTGCCACGGCCACCGATGAATCCGCGGCCCCATAATATAAATTCAACTGATCGGTTTCCTTAAATACGGTGACACCGGATGGAAAAACAACATCACCAACATCGCCCACGCGTTCGTAGATCTCTCGCGGTCCCAGCACCCATTCATCACTTCGCCTCAGCAG
>CAZNET010000423.1:0-3058 GCA_964571885.1 uncultured Pirellulales bacterium | reverse complement strand
TAAAGAGATATGAAGAAAATAAAAATTATTGCAGGGATATTATTATTCATTGTTGCCGGTTGTGCCGGACGCGAACCCAACCCTGTCTCCTGCTATTTGCCGGGAGATGAAAACTTAAGCTGCGATTCACTCAATCAGGAAATTCAACAGCTTCAGGAGGATATGCTGGCCCTGCTGCCCAAAACCGACAAGACATTTACCAATGCGTTATGGTGCGTCGGCGGGGCCGTCGCCATCGCGCCTTATTTTTTCGTCGATGCCAAAGACGCTGAAAGGATCGAATATGAAGCCTTTCGACGTCGCCATAATCGCCTGTTATTGATCGCCAAACAAAAAGGATGCGATCTGGGATCGATCAGGGCTGAACCCATACCAACCCTTGAGCAAAGAAAAGTAATGGAAAAAGAAAATAAATAAATGGCCCTGTGATAGAGTCATACAGTGAATGATATTTTTTTAGGAGGTGTATAAATGAAGAAAAGCGTTGTTTCAAAAATAAGTAAAATGGCGGCTTTTTCCGGGTTGATGTTATTGCTTTTGATCGCGTCGGGCTGTGCCGCAAAGGCTTCACGCATGGTGCCGGCAAATATCGAAACAGTTAAAAAACATCCGTACACCGTTAGTGTCAATCAATCGGTTGGCGGGCGTGAGACAAATCCGCTGTGGACCTCACAAATCTCTAACGAAGCTTACACGCAAGCCCTGACCGACGCGATTGCTCAGTCGGGCATCTTTCGACAGGTGATTAAAGGCGACGGCGCCGATTACCTGCTGGATGTCACCCTGCTGCGGTATGACCAGCCGGTGGTAGGTCTGGATTTCGATGTCAGCATGAAAACCAAATGGGAACTCTTCGATGCGAAAAACCTCGTACCTGTTTGGTCGGATACCTTTGAAACCACCTATCGGGCAAAACTCGGCGATGCGATGATTGCGGCAGAACGGCTTCAAAAAGCAAACGAAGGATCCGCCAGAAAAAATATCGCCGAAGGGATCAAACGCCTATCGATGCTCGAACTTTAACCATACTATTTAACCTGATCTAAAGCCCTGTGCATATAACCACAGGGCTTATTTTCACCTTTGTTTGTCATAATGATTTTCTTACTATCTTTTCTGCTCGAAAAAGGCATGGTAAATCCCTGATTTGACGCCGATGATAGGGTTTTCTTAGTTTTTTCGGTTTTTTCTTGACTTTTTAAACCTCATATTGTACAGTAGCATCTGAAGAAGACTTTGGGGCTGTTGGTGCTTTCTCGAACCGTAAAAAACTGAAAATAATCATTTAACAGGGCTTTAGTTAAAATGCCCCCTGGAGGTATGTTGTGAAAAGATCTATTTTTGTATCCATTCTTTTGATTATTTCATTTATAAAGATTTCAAATGCAGCCAATACCTTTCTCAGAGAATATTGGCTTAATATCAGCGGCGATTATCTCGACGCGCTCTTAGACCACCCCGATTATCCGGATAATCCTTCAGGTTCGAGCCTGCTTGATATTTTTGAGATACCCGTTGACTGGAATAACACCTACGGCACTCGGGTTCGCGGAACATTCGTATCGCCGGGAACCGGTAACTATACCTTCTGGGTCTCAGGCGACAATGAGTGCCATCTTTACTTAAGCACCGATGACGACCCCGCCAACAGCGTCATGATTGCCTCGGTACCCGGATGGACCTATTCCCGTGAGTGGGATAAATACGCTTCTCAAAAATCCTCTCCGGTTTATCTCGTCGAAGGGCAACGCTATTACATCGAGGGTCTGCAAAAAGAAAACCTCGGCGGCGACAGCCTCGCCGTCGCCTGGCAGGGGCCGTCGGTCGAATTCCAGGTCTTAAAGGCTTATTCACTGTATCCGATTCCAACCAGCGGCAACGAAGACGTCGACACCGCTGTCATCCTGATCTGGTCCGGCGCTGTTTACGCACAAACCTACGATGTCTATTTCGGCTCCGATTACACCAGTGTCCAAAACGCCTCACCAACATCGCATCCCGGTGTTACCTATATCAATCAAACGGAAGATTATTATAATCCGGGAATTCTTCAGCCGTTACAAACCTATTACTGGCGCGTCGATGAAGTAAACGGCGTGGATACCTATGAAGGGGACGTTTGGAACTTCACAACCGCTTCGGGATATCCGGAGCTTCTGTATCCCGAAGTCAACGCCGTGGATGTCCGCGCCTCCGATACCGTTATGGAATGGCAGCAGGGTCAATTCGCCGCCTACCAGGAATTCTTCTTCGGAGACAATATCACACAGGTCACCAATGCGACAGCCGCCGCGCATCCGGGCGTTGAATATATTCAGTTCACGGTTGACATCAATACCTACGAGATCGGCCAGCTCAATTTGGGAAAATCCTACTACTGGAAAGTCAATGCCGTTAATGAACCGAACCAGTGGATGACCCCTGTCTCAGGCTTTACCGTTGAGCAAAGTTCTGTTCTTGATGATTTCGATTCCTACATCGATTCCAATCAACTCAGACAAACGTGGAATGATCTCTACAACACCGGCTCTGAAATTTACCTCGAAAACGTCAATCCCTTCATCACTATCAATACAATGAAATACAGCTACAACAGCAGCGGTGATGGCGGCAAAGAATATTATTCCGAGATCGCCGTCGATCTCGACCAGGACTGGAGTGCCAGCGGTGTAACCGCAAAGGCCCTTTACCTGTGGTTCTACGGCAATGCCGACAACGCCTATGCCGAACGAATGTATGTCGCGCTCGATGACGGCAACAATCCTGTCGTCTCCGTCGCCTACCCCGATGCAAACGATCTGTTCAACGAATACTGGCAGCTTTGGCGCATTGACCTCGGTGACTTTACCGGCGTAGACCTGTCAAACATCCAAACCCTCTATCTTGGTTTCGGCGACCGGGACAACCCGACACAAAAAGGCACCGGCTCCGATCTCAATGTCGTCTGGTTCGAGGATATCGCACTGTATGCCTCGCTCTGCATCCCCGAATATCAGCCGATTGAGGACCTGACCGGCGATTGTGTGATTGATAATCAGGATATGAATATAATCGCCGA
>CAZNET010000422.1:2124-3065 GCA_964571885.1 uncultured Pirellulales bacterium | reverse complement strand
GATATAAGCAGTATGACCGTTATAAAAACCATCAAGGAAAATTCCCTGTTCATACAATAATTTTAATATATCTATACAGATCCTGGGACGTTTGTGTTTGTGTTATTTTGGTATATTATTTTTTATCGATCAATCGAACCAGGGGTTTGACGCGGCTCTTCTGATTCGGAGTTCATCGAGGACGGCGTTGCCGCGGTGCGTTAAAAGGTAAATAACCAGTTCGGCGATCTCTTCGGGTTTCATCAATTCGTCTTTTTTGATATCGGGTCTGACCTGTGTGACCATGTCGGTGTCGATGCCGCCGGGGCAGAGCAGGTGGACGCGGATGCTGGTTTGCTTCAGTTCTTCGGCGAGGGAGATGGTCATACCTCGCAGGGCGTGCTTGCTGGCGGTGTAGGCGCTTTGCAGGGGGTAGCCTTTGACGCCGACGACGGAGGCGATGTTGATAATGGCTGCTTCGTCAGATTTGTGCAGCAGCGGCAGGGCCTGGCGGCAGAGGATAAACGGGGCCCGGGCGTTGACGGCTATACAGCGGTCCCATTTTTCGGTGGGTGTATCTTCGAGTTTCGAGGACTGGGTGACGCCGGCGTTGTTAATCAGGATATCGAGTTTGCCGAATTTATTTTTGATTTGTTCGATCAGCGAAATGATATCCTTTTCGTTTGTCAGATCGGCGGGCAGGATCTCGGATTTGCCTTGGGTTTTATCAATATCGTCGGCGACTTGCTGTAATCTGGTTTTATTGGTAGCGGTTAACAGGACCGTCGCACCTTGGCCGGCCAGGGCGAGACTGATGGCTTTGCCGAGGCCTCGGCTGGCTCCGGTGACCAGGGCGATTGTTTTATTCAGTTTTTTGCTCAACGTTTTTTCCTTTTTGTGTTTGGTTTTCAAAGTAGAGATAGACAGTTCCTTGGTATTTTCCGTTTGCTTTATTCTGGCAG
>CAZNET010000422.1:0-2114 GCA_964571885.1 uncultured Pirellulales bacterium | reverse complement strand
CAGCTTTGCGGGCCGAGCTGTTTGGCTTTGTGGAACTTTGTTCCTATGGGCGGGATGGCGTGGAGCAGTGACAGGCCCATGTCCTTTGGTACATCCAGGGCGGTATTTCGCGGCTTAGGTCCGTTCGGCGGTGTATAGACGCCGAGGAAGAGGTTTTCGGTTTGACTGATGATGCAGATCGCGCCTTCGGCGGTATCGAATTTTGCCCAGTGCAGGTCGGCGTAGAAGCCTTTGAAGTTGGGGTAGGCGAAGGTGACGGCGGGGATGCTTGGGTTGTAAGTGTTGGTGAAAACCGAGAGGGTGGTGCCGTGCATACGGTTTTTCCAGACGCGGTAGGGGCCTGCGCCGAGCCAGGACATCTGTTTCATTTTCGTCTCGGGGCAGTCGAATGTCACGCCGAGCAGGTCATGTTTGCCGGTCATTTCGTACGCGTAATCGAGTTTGAGCCAGCCGCCGGGCAGGACGGTCCATTGAAGTGAAAACGGCACATCGGTGTAAACGGCTTCAATCCTATAGAGGTCATCTTTTTTGTAATGCTTTAGTGACTTGAATTTACAGTTGGCCGATAAGAGCCTGGGGCCGTTGCTGAAGGATATCGCTTTGCCGTTTTTCTTCACGCTGGACAGATAGCCGGTTTTTTTGTTGAAGGTATATTCGAATTCGCCGGTCGTGACGGTTAAATGGTTTTGGTTTTCGGAGGCATTTATTTCATCTTTTTGTTTTTTGACGTACTGATCGCAGTAGTCTTTGGGTTTTTTCAGTCCCCAGGACCAGACCCAGACTTTGTTGCGGGCCGGGTCGCGGGCGGTGAAATAGAGTGCGTTTACTTGTTTGAATGTTTGCGGGAGTTTCATTTTTATGAAGCCTTTTTGGCCGGGTGGGACATCGGGGCTTTTGAAGCTGATCTGGTCACGGTAGGCATAGCCCTGTTGCGTGTCGAACGGGCCCGAGAAATTTACGAGCTGGCAATCGAAGATGCAGTCTTTGAGGTTGATGAAATCGTAGCGGTTTTCGACTTCGATGTCGATCTGTCCATTGAAGTCGGCGGGCAGTTCTTTTACATTAACCGCGATGGGGGACCAGAGTTCTTTGATAGTATAGAAGCTTCCTTCGTGCTGCCGCCAGGGGCTGCAGATGCCGTCTGGTGCGCGGTTGCCGGCGACGTCGATTCTGTTGTTCTGGTCGGTGCGGACAAGGCCTTCGTCGAAAAAGGCCCAGAGAAAACCGCCGGCTGCGTTTTTTGAGTTGAGTATCAGTTTCCAATAGTCGTAGAGACCGGCGCCGGCGCCGCCGTCATAGAGGCCGTGCAGCATTTCGGTGGGCATAATGACATGACCTCCGTCCAGCATGGCTTTGAGCTTTCCGTAGGGGGGATAATGTTTGGTGTTTATATCATTGAAAAAAGACGTCGGGTGAAGCACGGTGCGTTTCTGCAGGTCGTATCTGGCGAATTCATCGTCGAGCTCTTTGTTCCAGCCGCCTTCGTTGCCGTTGTTCCAGAAGAGGATGGAAGGGTGGTTTCGGTCGCGTTCGAGCATTTCTTTGATTAGTTTTTTTCCGACCCTGGTGTCATAGCGTTCTCTTCGGGCTCCGCCTCCCCAGCCGGCCAGTTCGTCGAGCACGTACATGCCCATCTCGTCACACTTTTCGAGAAAATACTTGTCCGGCGGATAGTGCGATGTTCTTACCGCGTTGATGTTCATTCGTTTCATGATGTCGATATCACGGCGGTTCAGGCCGAAGCTCATCGTCCTGGCTGAGTCGGGGTAGAAGCTGTGGCGGTTGAGGCCTTTGAGTTTGATCTTTTTGCCGTTTAGATAGATCCCGTCTTTTGCTCTCAGTTCGACGGTGCGGAAACCGAAGCGTTCGTCAACGGTGTGGATAATCTGGTCACCTTTTTTCAGGTTGAACCGGACGTAGTAAAGATTCGGGTATTCGGCCGACCATAATTTTGCGTGAGGGATTTTGGTGCTCAGCTCCACTTTATTTTGGCCGGGTTTTATCTTCGCGGTAAATTCTTCACCGACATTGGTTCTGAACGAATCCGAGCCTTTGATCTGGGCGGTGACGGTGTCGGCGGGTCCCGTGGAAGCGGCACCCGCTGTACGCAAAAC
>CAZNET010000421.1:0-3070 GCA_964571885.1 uncultured Pirellulales bacterium | reverse complement strand
TACTTATGATCGGGTCTGGACTGGTGAGTTTCGCAGCGATGTTTGCCGTAGGATGGCTCACGAAATCCGCCGATGTTTCGCCGGACATTGCAGAAGCCAATCAGGTCCCGGAACCGGTAGCGCAAAACGAAACACTGGAACTTTTGACAGGAAATGTCAAAGCAGTTGACAGTCAACTCAAACGGCAGATGACGGAAAAACAGCTCAAATCACTGGTCTATGAAATCCGGGCCAAGATCGACGATTATGAAAACAAGATTAAAAATCTCGACGCTCAGGAAGAACGGTTAAAAATCGCCGAAGAAGTCATTAAAACGGATATTAAGAAACTTGAAGATTTGCGGGTGGAGCTTGCCGCGACGGTGGCCAGTCTTAAGGAGGAAAGAGAAAATCTTCAAAAAACGATCATAGAAATCGAACAAATTGAAAAGACCAATCTTGTCACGATTGCCGCGACCTATGACAAAATGGACTCGGCCAGTGCCAGCACAATCATGATGAATATGAGCAAAGATAAGCAATCCAGTGCCGAAGACGCGATAAAGATACTTCATTATATGACAGAGCGTACCAAAGCGAAGGTTCTGGCGGAGCTGGCTTCTATCGAACCGGATCTGGCGGCTGAATTTTCAAGAAGGTTAAAACGGATTGTAGAGAAAGATTAGCGTATGGATTTAGCAACCATCATCGGAATCCTTGCCGGATTATTTGTCGTCATCAGCTCGATTGTGGCCGGTGGCGGCTGGCAGGCGTTTGTTCATATTCCGTCGCTGGCGATTACGATCGGCGGCATGCTGTGTGCGACATTGATCCATTTTTCCATGCCTCAGTTTTTAAGCATTTTCGCTATTATCAAAAAAACATTTATTGTCAAAATCCCCCCCGCCAATCATTTGGTGCAGGGAATGGTTAATTACGCAGCGATTAACAGACGTGACGGCGCATTGGCGTTAGAACAGGAAATCGGCAAACTCAGCGATCCTTTTCTCATTAAAGGCATGCAGATGCTGGTGGACGGTCAGGATCCTGTTAATATCAGGGAGCTATTAAATCTTGAAATCGAGAAACTTGAAGACCGTCACGGTACCGGCAAAAAAATACTCGAGTTCATGGGCGCCGCGGCTCCGGCCTTTGGTATGATCGGAACCTTGATCGGTCTGGTGCAAATGCTCAGAAATCTCGAATCGCCCGAATCGATCGGTGCAGGTATGGCTGTTGCGCTGCTGACGACCTTCTACGGCGCGTTTATGGCCAACCTCATTTTCATCCCGCTAGCAGGCAAACTTGGGATTTACTCCAAAAGTGAAATTACCTCCATGGAAATGATCGTCGAGGGAATTTGTTCGATCGCCCAGGGCGAAAATCCGACAACGGTACGCGAAAGAATGCATGCGTTCGTGTCGCAGGGGTCCAGAGAAGAAGTGAAAGCGACGATCTAATGGCATCGAGAAAACAAAAACCGCCCGAGGAAGACGCAGGCGCCCCCGAATGGATGGTGACCTTCAGTGATTGTATGACGCTGCTGCTGACCTTTTTTGTTCTGCTGCTGAGCTTCTCGTCCTTCGATAACAAAATCTTTCATGAAATCAGAGACACCTTTTACTTGGGCATGGAATCGCTGGGAATGGACCATCGGCGAAACCGGTTCTCCAATGTGGAGATTCCCGAGTTTCTTATCACGAAAGAACCGGTACAGGGCAGCGAGACCAGAACATTCGAAGAGCCGCACCAGGGAAATATTGAGGAACAGCAAGGATTATTCGATTTCTATAATAATAAAATTCTTGTCATTCCATCGGAGGAGATATTCTGGGGTACCGGAACAAATATTTCTCCCAAGGGACTTCAGTTTCTGGAATCATTGGGATCATTTTTAAACATTATTCCATCTAAAATTATTATCAACGAAACCTGGCGGGGCAATCTCGGTGCGACCGACGCCATCGGTATGGCCCGTTCATGGAAAATTTTCGATCATCTGCAAACAAAAGCCGATATTGACAGGGCGCGACTCAACCTTTCGGCCATGAGTTGTGACACCAAAAACAATCTTTCACCGGTCAATCAATCCCGAAAGAACAAAAATCACCGTAATCTTGAAATTGTTTTGCTGGAACGGAGGAATTTTTAAGTGGCTGGTAAAGTCAAAAAACCGGAAGAAAAAGCAAAGGTACCTGCTTATATCGTGACCTATTCAGATATGGTTACGCTGCTGCTGACATTTTTTGTCATGCTGCTGAGTCTGGCCGAAGTCCAAGACCCGGAACTGCTAAACGTCGGGCGGGATTCATTTATTTCTTCGATCCAGACGTTCGGATTAGGCCTGCTGCTGGGAAAAGAAGAAACCGCCAATTATTCTGATATTATTCTAAGACACCCCGTCGTCAACAAACAAAAGATTCATGAACAACGTAATATTAATGCTCGCGAAGAAAAAATTCAACGTCATTTCAAGGAAGTAAAAAAAACGGCCAAAGTCGTTCCCACGCGAATTACCCCCCAGCAACACAGCTTTACGGTAACCACGATTCGTTTTAGCGGCAACAATTTCTCGCTTGATCCCTATGCGAAAAAACACCTGACCGAGTATGCGGCATCGCTTCGAAGAGATCCCGACCCCCGGCCCGGCATCATCACGATTCTCGGACTGGCCAACGAACAATCGGACGAGCAGAAACAATGGTTTATTTCGGCAAAACGAGCCGCGGCAGTGGCCGTGTTTTTACAGGATAACTTACCCGACAGCGGTCAATGGACGGTATATTCATTAGGAGCCGGTCCGGGAGGCCAATGGGTGGACAGAAACAGCCCGATTTCAGAAAAAGCGCAGATTCTTATTGAAATGAACCGCCAGAATTTATAACTATGAACCAGGTATAACGTGAATCAAGCTTATTAAAAAAGAAAGGTCAATGATGCCAACGGTATTAATATGTCTTATCATCGGATTAGCGGCAGGAATACTCAGCGGTCTGCTTGGAATTGGCGGGGGTATTCTTATCGTCCCGGCGTTTGTTTTTATATTGGGAATGTCGCAGCATATGGCACAGGGAACCACATTGGCATTGAT
>CAZNET010000420.1:0-3073 GCA_964571885.1 uncultured Pirellulales bacterium | reverse complement strand
ACATTGACAGTGATAATCAGCAGAATAAAGCGTCGGCCGTAACGGTGAACGATGGAACTGTTTGTCTTGATGTCTCGCCGTTTTCAAATCAATCCGTGAAATTACTTTTCCAACTCCAAAGCAATGTAACGGACAGTGCTTCGACCGTAACGTTGGATAATGTTCAAATTATGACTTCTCAGAATATCATTCCAGCTCCAAATGCTCTTGCGTTAAGCAGTCTTGGAATGCTTATCGTTGGTTGGGTAAGGACCAGAAAGTTGTTTGAATGAGATGTATGATGGGGCTGCGGTTTTGGCTGCAGCCCCTTTTTATCTGCATCTGACCAAAAGCTTGGCATCATAATGCAAATGGGGAACTTTTGTTTCAATTTCGCGAATGAATCGCTGGCCGTCTTTCCAGTATCCCGCTGTTGGTTTCAAATTGTCACAAAAACTCAGAAAATAATTGTTAATATGCTCTACAAGCAATTCGCGAATATATTTACTGACCATTGATGAAAGAGCCACAGGCAAAAACTTGCTGTCGCCCTCGACAACAAAATGTAACCGCATCCGTTTATTTTGGCGGACCAATTCATAACTGCTTATTTTTGCATTTTCACACAATATGGTCAGATCTGTACCTGGAAACATGGTCTGCAGAATACGTCGATACTTACTTCTGCCGCCCTGCCGATCTACGATAATGTGCAAATCTTCGTCGCCGTATTGTTCATAGATTGACTGAATAAATTCCGCCACCGCCGAGAATAAAACTCTCGATTTATTTTTTACTCTTGAAACCATGTCGTTGAAATAGCCAACATCAAGGCAACGTGTCTGCAGATCAATAAATGAGATATCATTATCCTGTAAATCTCGATTCAGTACATCCGATGCAATGTCAATATCAGTTTTATTATAAGTTAATTGTCGGGATTCAATTTTTTGGTACCATGGGTATTGTGTTATTCTCTGAAAACAAACCGGACAAAGCGATTTGAGCAGTTGGGATAAAACAAGAGGCTCTGTCTTTCCGAGGCTTTTCAGGAATGTCAGCGTTGTTCGCTCTAATTGATTGATTCCGGTTTTACGGTTATAAGCTTTTTTACTGTCAATGATGAGCAGTCTGCCGGATTGATTTTTTTTGTTCTTCGATACGCTTGCCTTCAGAATGTTCCAAAGGTCTTGATTCAGATTTTGCTTGGGGATCTCAAAAACTACCGATGAAACGACTAAAGGCCCCAATAAAGGGCCGTATCCTGCTTCATCAATCCCTGCCAAGATTGACATTTACGTTCAGTCCTTTGATAAAAAATCCTTTAATAAAATCATGGTCCTTATCCTTTTAGAATATTTTAATAGATATGTTATTACCCGCAACCGATATTGAGGAGAATGGTTAATTTTTGAGAATATTTGTGCTCTTACCACCCTTTTTTGGATAAAACCACTGGAACTGTTTTTATTAAGATCAACACATTAAGCAGAACCGATCTTCTTTGTATGTATAAATAATCATATTTTAGCTTGTGATCTGGTTTGAGATTATACATTGCCCGAATCTGAGCAAATCCTGTTAAACCTGGCTTAATGCTTAATCTTACACCCTGCAAGGCTTTATGCCGTTTTACAAAAAATGGCCTTTCTGGCCTTGGACCAACAAGGCTCATTTCACCTTTTATTATGTTAATTAGTTGTGGCAGTTCATCTAAGCGGGTTTTTCTAAGAAACTTACCTACCAAAGTCACCCGGTCATCATCCTTTCTGGCTAGAACGGGGCCGATTCCTTTTTCCGCATTGTTGATCATTGTTCTGAATTTATAGAGTTGAAAAATATTGCCCTTTTTGCCTACTCGCTCCTGTTTATATAATACTGGTCCTTTTGAAGTTAATTTGATTAAAATAGAACTTATAAGCATTACTGGTAAAAAACACAACAAAATGCTTAAAGAACCAATTATATCGAGAGCTCTTATGAATAGCTCTTGTATTATAGAAGTATCCGGTAAGGATACTGCAATTGGATTATAAAGTTTAATGGTCTCAGCTGTTTGTGTTTCCGAAAAATTTTCATGAGGGAATGAATCGAATTTTACCTCAGAATCACTTATTTTTTTTAAAACAACAGTTGATCTCGTTCCTCTCGAATTAGAGGCCTTTTCTACATATGCTCCTTGGCCCATTTTTTTCTATCCTTAGTATTAAGATTGCAATGAATAAAGTTTACAACAAGGGCTTAAAAACACAACCTTTATTTATCATTTTACTCCCATATTTACTTAATCTTCGGTGATTCTAAAGGTATAACCTTATATTTCAAGTAAAATTTGTAAAATTATTTTTTTGGCAATCTCATATCAAATTTTTTTCAGATAGATGGCATGTTATTATCTTTTAAGACCTTTTCATCCTGAGCTAGATTCAGATCATTTTCTACCATTATTTCCACAAGTTGCTCAAATGACACCTTGGGTTGCCAGTTTAATACCTTTTTGGCTTTGCCGGGGTCTCCAAGTAATAAATCCACTTCTGCGGGCCTTAAATAACGCGGATCGATTTCTATGTGTTTTTCCCAATCCATGCCAAGCTTTTCAAACACTAAGGAAAGAAATTCTCTAACCGAATGAGTTTGACCGGTTGCAATTACATAGTCATCCGGTTTGTCATGCTGCAGCATCATCCACATGGCCTCGACATAATCACCCGCAAATCCCCAGTCTCGTTTTGCGTCCAGGTTTCCAAGAAAAAGTTTTTCCTGAAGACCTTCTTTTATTCGCGCAGCGGCTCTTGTAATCTTTCTCGTGACGAATGTTTCTCCTCTTCTTGGCGACTCATGGTTAAATAAAATTCCATTGCAGGCGAAAAGACCATAACTTTCTCTGTAGTTCACCGTTTGCCAATAACTATAAACCTTTGAACATGCATACGGGCTGCGGGGATAAAACGGTGTTGTTTCTTTTTGAGGAATTTCAACGACTTTGCCGTACATCTCACTCGAAGAGGCCTGATAAAATTTTGAGTTTACACCGGTATCGCGAATCGATTCCAGCAATCTTACGGTTCCAACAGCGTCAACCTGAGCGGTGTAA
>CAZNET010000419.1:0-3086 GCA_964571885.1 uncultured Pirellulales bacterium | reverse complement strand
AAGCTGGGATTCAAGAGTTTTCGATCTTGACAAGGCAGCTGAATCAAAGAGCTATTGTGACGATTTGAAAGCAATATTGAGTGACATTGGATTGGAAGTAACCGAAGTGGCCGCTCATATTCAGGGACAGGTTATGGGGATTCATCCTGCCTATGAAGTTGCATTTCAGGCATTTTACCCCGACGGTTTCAATGATAAGCAGCGGGTCGAATGGGCCACGGAGCAGCTCTTAAAAGCGGTTAAAGCATCCGCAAATCTGAACCTGAAAAGTATTCCCGTTCTTTCCGGCGCCTTGATGTGGCACATGATGTATCCCTGGCCCCAGCGGCCAAAAGGGCTGGTCAGTCAGTGTTTTCAGGAAATGTACAGGCGATGGATGCCGGTTTTGGATCAAGCGGCCAATCAAGGAAATGTGATTACATTTGAACTGCATCCCGGTTCGGATATTTTCGATGGCGCCACGTTTGAGCTGTTCCTTGAAATTTCTGATAACCATCCCGCCGTTTGTATTAATTATGATCCAAGTCATTTCCTGTTACAGCAGCTCGATTATTGTCACTTTATCCAGCTCTATGGTGACAGGATAAAATCGTTTCACGTCAAGGATGCCGAGTTCAGGCCCGACGGCAGAGTGGGCGTTTACGGCGGTTATCAGGACTGGGCCGCCCGGGCAGGCAGATTCCGAAGTTTAGGGGATGGTCAGGTTGATTTTAATCGGGTCTTTACGCTGCTGGCGGAGGCCGGCTACGAAGGCTGGGCGGTCCTGGAATGGGAATGCTGTGTTAAAAGTCCCGAACAGGGAGCCGCCGAGGGGGCGCCTTTTATTGCGAAACACATCATTGAAACCACGGATGTGGCATTCGATGATTTCGCAGGCGGTAAAACCGATGTTAAGACCAATAAAAAAATTCTTGGTTTAAGCTGATTGAATCATTTTAGAAACAAAGCATTTTGATTGGAAAGGTAAAAAATGAAAAATAAAAAAACCATGATCGTTATCTTGTCTATATTAATGACTGCACACATGTGGGCGACTGAAAAAATTGCGATTGATAAATTCACTTACATTCAGGTCGATAATCAGCGTACGAGGCATGAAAGCAGAAAACAACGCGGCGGCGGAGGATACTGGTTCGGTCTTGATATGGGTGACCTGACCGGAGATGGTTACAAAGACATCGTATCCGGCAAATGGTTTTACCGTAATCCGGGCGGTGACATGACGGGTAAATGGGAAAGGATCGAATTTCAGGCTGGGACCGATGGAATGTTAATCATCGATGTCGATGACGATGCATTTGGTGACTTTATAGCGGCTAAATGTAACAAGCAATATTGGTTCGAAGCCAAAGACAAAGACGCCAGTTCCTTTAAAGCAATTGAAATAGGGGATTTGCCACTGTGCGATCATGGCGTATCGCCTCAAGGGTGTGCGCTGGGGCAGTTAAAGCCAGGCGGAAAAGAGGAAATCATATTTACCGATGCCAAGGGTATATTTTATTTTATGATTCCGGATAATCCGCAAAAAGGCAACTGGCCTAATGTCCAAATTGCAGACGAATCAAATGGAGAGGGTATCGTCGCCGCCGATGTTAACGGCGATGGATTTCTGGATGTCTGCGGCGGATTTAAAAATGACGGTGTCGGCTCCGGTGTCGCCTGGTGGGAAAACCCCGGTGACGGTTCTGCATACTGGAAAAAACATATTGTCGGCTGCACAACTTTTGGTGCCGACCGATTTATTGCAAAAGATTTAAATGGCGATGGTCTTATCGATATAGCCACAACCGAAGAGTGGTGGAGATCGAGAAAGGTTCCCTGGACAAGCGTTTTTTGGTTCGAGCAGATCAGAGCGAATGGCAGTACCTACTGGATGCTCCATAAAATTATAACGCAATATTCAATCAACAGTCTTGACGCCGCTGATATGGACCGAGATGGTGACATCGACTTAATCACATGTGAACATAAAGGACCTAATGAAAAAGTACAGATCTTTGAAAATGACGGCAAGGGCGGTTTTACCGAACACATTTTTGATAGAGGCAAAGAAGGTCATTTGGGTATGCGGGTAGCCGATATGGATAATGACGGCGATTTAGACATTACCAGCATAGCCTGGGATGATTTTCCATATCTTCATCTTTGGCGAAACGATGCGATCAAAAATAAAAATTGATTTGTCTGGCAGCATGAAAGTAAAGCTGATGAACAAATATAATATGCATTTGATGTTGTGTCTTGTCTTGTTTTATATTACCGGTTCGGCCAAGGCACAATTTAAACCGGGAGATATATTTCGCGAATATAAATGGCGCCCTGACGATAAATGGCAGCGTGTTACCTGGCCGGATGTCAATGAACCCCGGGCAAGAAATCATCTGCCGAATAAAATTAATACAATTGAAATTGGCGACTTGGAGAAAGCTGTTAAAGCAGAAACTGTCATTGAAATGCTTTTATGTCACGGCGGCACAATCAATAAGAAAATACGTATAAATAATAACAGTTGGATCGATATCCCCGAATCGCGATATATACCGGGTGATGCAGGGACCGGGCCCCCTGATTCGGAATATCAATATATGCGGTATCCCTGTGTTGAAATTCCGCTTGATACCATCAAAAAAGGTAAGAACACCTTTGAATTTACCTGCGGGCCGGGTACGTCACTGGGCCAGTGGTGGCCGCAGTGGATCGTTTATGGCGTGACGTTTCGTATATATTATGAACAATCCAAAGATCATCCCAAGGCGGTCATAATAAAACCCGAGAGTGGAGAAACTATCAATTATTCTCCTGTTATCGAGGCTAAGGTAAAAAATACAATGAATATCAAACAGGTCGATTTCATCGGTCTTTATGAAGATTTTAACTGGGAAGGAGACGGCAATTATAGTCAGTGGCATTATCGTACTTTATATGACGAGATGAAAAGTCATATTGGCACTACCCGAATACCGCCCTATATTCTTACCTGGAACAATAACTGGATTCCAACACAAGGCAAACCGATCCAAATAGCCGCTCGAGTTGTCGATGATACAAATTTATGCTATATCACCGAGCCGGTGAACGTTAAGCTT
>CAZNET010000418.1:0-3094 GCA_964571885.1 uncultured Pirellulales bacterium | reverse complement strand
CGACACGATGGCCTTGATCGGCAATATTCAGTATGATTGATTTCGTTCGTATACGCCTGAAGAAATGAAGCAGGCGGTGAAGGACGTGATGGAAGAATGTAAAGGCAGGCGTTTTATTTTGTCACCCACGGCCGGGCCATTTGATGAAGATGTGAGTGATGAGGTGATTGATAATTATTTCGCCTTTCTGCAGGCAGGCGTTGAATTTGGTAAGATTTAGGAGTCATATTTGTGCAGACTTTAAGACATAACGTTGATTTTTGTGTGGTTGGCGGCGGCCTGGCGGGCGTATCGGCCGCGGTCGCGGCGGCACGTCACGGCGTCAAGGTGGCGTTAATTCATGACCGTCCGGTTTTGGGCGGCAATGCTTCGAGCGAGGTACGGATGTGGGTGTGCGGCGCACATGGAAAAAATAATCATGAGACCGGTATCATCGAAGAGATTTTGCTTGAGAACCGTTACCGTAATCCTTTATCGAATTATTCGATCTGGGACAGCGTGCTTTATCAAAAGGCCCGGTTCGAGCCGAACATTACGATGCTTATGAATTGCAGTTGTAATGACGCGGTAATGGATGGTGACAGGATTCAGTCGGTTAAGGCATGGCAGCTCACCTCGGAGACATGGCATGAAGTTCAGGCCGATTATTTCGCAGACTGTTCGGGCGATTCCATCCTGGCTCCATTGAGCGGTGCAGCATTCAGTTACGGCCGTGAAGGACAGGATGAATACAAAGAAGATATCGCGCCGAAGAAAAAGGACAAGAAAACGATGGGTCTTAGCTGTCTGATCCAGGCGCGTCAGACAGACAAGCCGCATACATTTACTCCGCCGAAATGGGCTTATCAATATGAATCGGATGAAGACCTTCCGAAGCGAAATCATACGATCGGCGAGCAGAATTTCTGGTGGCTCGAGGTCGGCGGGATGAATTACACGATCCACAATACCGAAGAGATCAAGGATGAACTGTTGAAGATCGCTTTCGGGGTCTGGGACCATGTGAAAAATCATGGCGATCACGGCGCGGACAACTGGTGCTGGAGTGGATCGGTTTTCTGCCCGGCAAGCGCGAAAGCAGGCGATATGTCGGCGATCATATTATGAACCAGCATGACGTCCGCGGCGAGGGTCGGTTTGAGGATTTGGTGGCTTACGGCGGCTGGCCGATGGACGATCATCACCCGGCCGGCATCGCTTACGAGAATGTCCCCACGATCTATCACCCGGCGCCGTCACCCTTCGGGATACCCTATCGATCGTTGTATTCGGTAAATATCGAGAATCTTCTTTTCGCCGGCCGCAATATCAGCACAACGCATACGGCGATGAGCTCGACGCGCGTGATGGCGACGTGCGCGACGATGGGGCAGGCCGTCGGGACAGCGGTTTCGATCGCGGTTAAGAATAAGCTGTCTCCGCGCGGGGTTTACGAAGAAAAGATCAATGCGTTAAAACAGACTCTGATGGATGATGACTGTTATCTGCCCTGGAACAAGCGGCAGGTGCCGGCGATATCACTTAAAGCGGAACTTTCAGCAGCTAAGGGCGATCCGGAGGTGTTAAGAAACGGTCTGGATCGGCCTATCGGCGAAGACGATAACGGGTTTACTATCGATCCGGGGCAGTTTATTCACTATGAATTCAAGCAGACGCAGCAGATCAGCGAGGCTCGGTTTGTTTTTGATAGTGACATGAACCGGGTCATGCTCGACCGGGGGATTCATACGCGGGGCATCAACGATATGCGGTGCTGTTATCCGCTGGATCAGCGGGAAATTACGGTTCCTGAAACACTGGTGAAGGAATTCATTTTACAGGTTCCCGACGAAAAGGGCGGCTGGAAAACGGTTTACGAGGAAGAGAACAATTATCAGCGGCTGGTTCGCATCAAACTGGATGTGCAAGCCAAGGCGGTGCGATTCGTTCCCCTGAAGACCTGGGGCGCCGAGAAAGTGCATTTGTTCAGTTGGGATGTCAGGTAGGAGTCAAACGTGAAGATAGTGGTGCTGGATGGCTATACGATGAATCCGGGCGACCTGAGCTGGGAGCCGCTGGAGGCGATCGGTCCGTGTGAGATCTATGACCGTACGGCTCCTGAAGATGTTCTCGAGCGGTCATGGGATGCTGAGATCATATTGACCAACAAAGTCATATTGACCAGAGGGATTATTGAGCAGTTGAAGCATCTGAAATATATTGGCGTATTGGCGACCGGTTATAATGTTGTCGATCTGCAAGCCTCTCGGGAGAAAGATATCGTTGTCACCAATGTGCCGAATTACTGCAGCGACTCGGTGGTGCAGATGGTGTTCGCTCATTTGCTGAATTTGACTCAGCGAGTGGCTGAGCATTCCGGTCCGGTGAAGGAAAAGAAGTGGTGTCAGTCGAAGGACTTTTGTTACTGGGATTATCCTCTGGTCGAGCTGAGTGGTCTGACAATGGGCATTATTGGATTCGGTCAGATCGGCCGAAGGGTAGCGAAGGTCGCGGATGCATTCGGAATGAAGGTGATCTATACCAGCAGAACCGAAAAACCAGACAGCGGTTCCGCTGAGTATGTCAGTTTGGAAGAGCTGTTTAAGCAAAGTGACGTCGTTACTCTGCATTGTCCTTTAACAGAGGAAACCGAGAAGGTTATCCATGCTGAGCATCTTAAGTTGATGAAGCAAAGCGCGTTTTTAATCAATACCGGCCGGGGGCCTTTGGTCGATGAGCGGGCGCTGGCAAATGCGCTCGAAAATGAAGAAATTGCCGGGGCCGGTGTTGATGTTCTTTCGACTGAGCCGCCGGATGAGAATAATCCGCTGCTGAATGCAAAAAACTGTTTTATTACGCCGCACATCGGCTGGGCGACAAAGGCGGCCAGGCAGCGGTTGATGCAGATCACGGTTGACAACATCAAAGCGTTTTTACAGGGCAGGCCTGTCAATGTGGTGAATTGAGATTTATAATGGAATGTAAACTTATTTAAGGAAGGACTATGGTCAGTGTCGATTATTTAATGCTGTTCGGCTACATCTTCGGGATTTTGAGTGTCGGTTTTATTTTCAGCCGAAAGATCAAGGATTCCAAGGACCTGTTCGCCGAGGCC
>CAZNET010000417.1:0-3098 GCA_964571885.1 uncultured Pirellulales bacterium | reverse complement strand
GACAGGGTGGGCCACCGCTTTTAAGACATTCGCAGCATGTTCGGCTGTTTCTTTTTCCATTTCACCAGTATATACACGTTTCAATTTAATTTGTCATATCTGCGAAAGCCGATATTTAATTAGCAAATTTTTTAGATACCTGCCTTCGCGGGAATGACAAGTAAAGAATTTTCCTTTTTAACGTTGTTCTTTTACTTACCATTATATTGCTATATACTAATATACT
Source organism: uncultured Pirellulales bacterium (assembly GCA_964571885.1). GTDB lineage: Bacteria > Planctomycetota > Phycisphaerae > Sedimentisphaerales > Anaerobacaceae > CAZNET01. Next base: position 2,872 of record CAZNET010000417.1, on the reverse strand, counting down.
AATATCTAAAAAGTTCAAGAAAAATCAGAAAATTTAATAAATATTTTTTAAAAATAATTCCCTATCAAAAAATTAAAATATTTTGACACTTTATTTTTGATAAGTTATTTAATAATTAAAATCAATACCGGTAAAATCTTATTTGTTGGATGAAAGAGTATTTAAAGATCTTGTTTATTTTTTTAATTTTAACTGGCCTCTCTTGTGTTAAGAAGAAAACTGACGATAATTCCTTAATCAACAAACTTATAAAGGTGGCCTGCGAGGAGAATCTTTTTAAAGAAGAAAGCTTCGTGGAAAAAACTCTTAACGATGAAGAACTTCAGGAATTAAAAAAAGCAATTAACGATACACGTTGGATAAGGCAGATAGAAAATTTGGGAAAAATTCTTCTTTCTAATTATCCTTTTTATTCAGATACGCATGATACAGGCTTTAATATTTCTATTTATCATCATAATGGAAAAATAGTTTTATTAAGTAGTGTTATCCCTATTGTAAATGGTTCAGATAAAGAAGCAAAGGCTATGATCAAAACAATCACCTCAGTATCAGATCAACTAATTCCTAATCGGGAAATAGGTAACTGGATTGATAAGGAATGGAAGATTTCATGGGATTTATATTACAAGGAAGATTCAGATCCCTCCCAAGTTATAAGAAAGAAGGTTTTCAATAATTATCTTGTTACAGTTTGGGGTGTACCCCCAGATATAATTTTCCTAAACATTTTAAACAAAAATTTATAAATCCATAGAAACTATCTTACAAATTTTATGAATAGCAAAAGGTAGACTTTACCTGCCGACTCAAAAAAAGGCGGCTGGTTTTTTGCCGGCCGCCTTGGGGGTTTGAGTATTTATCAAGTTTTATGTCCAGTCAAAGCCGTCGGGCGGTGCGATGGGATCGTAGAGCGGATTGGGTTCGGTCGGGACCGGTGCGTTGATGGATTTACGCCAGTTCCGCATATTTTCAAGCAGTTCCTTTACCTTATCGGGTCTTTCATCGGCCAGGTTCTTTGTCTCGCCGATATCGTCCTTTAAGTTGTACAGTTCGATCTTATTGGGTGTCCCTTTTGGTTCGAAGAACTCCATCAGTTTCCAATCGCCTTTTCGGATGACGCCGACGGGTTCTGTTCGCCAGACTTCTTCCATACAGTGATACCGCTGCAAGTACGCCGGGAAGTGCCAGTAGATCGCATCGCGTTTGAGCGATCCGGTCTGCGTCATCAGAGGCACGATGCTTTCGCCGTCGAGGATCTTGTCATCTGGCTTTTTGACGCCCGCCACTTCGAGGAACGTCGGATACAGGTCGATCGAGATCACCGGCACGGAACATTTGGTACCCGGTTTGACCTTGCCGGGCCAGCGGACGCACATCGGTTCGCGGATACCGCCTTCGTAGAACATGCCCTTGCCGCCTCGAAGCGGAGCATTCGGTGTGATGCAGCCGTGGCCGCCGTTATCCGAAGTAAAGACAACAAATGTATTGTCGGCCAGTTTCAGCTCATCGAGTGTATCGAGCACCCGGCCGATATTTTCATCCACCGAGGCAACCATGGCGGCGTAAACGGAATTGAATTTGCCGTGTGTTTTCTTTTTGCCGCGCTGATATTTATCGATATCATCTTTCTTAGCCATCAGCGGTGTATGGACCGAGAAGAAGGTCAGGTAAAGCAGGAACGGGTTGTCCTTGTTTTTGTGAATGAACTTGACCGCTTCGTTTCCGAGCCGGTCGGTGAGGTATTCGCCGTCGGCACCGTCGATGATATGTTTGTTGCGATACGGCGAGAAATAAGTATTCGGAGCACCGGCGCTTGTTCCCCCGATATTAAGATCGAATCCCTGCCCGATCGGTCCTGTTTCAGGGTCATTACCGAGGTGCCACTTGCCCATGCTGGCACCGGTGTAGCCGGCTTGCTTTAAGACTTCCATAAATGTCACGTTGTCGGATGACAGTTGGGTCGTATTGGGGATCGGAATGACTTTTCGTTTGTTAACGGGTTTTCGTTCGGACTTCCAGACGGTATAGACACCGTGACGCGGTGTGTATTGGCCTGAATGCAGACACGCCCTTGTCGGCGCACAGACCGACCCGTTGGCATACGCATCGGTAAAGATCATGCCTTCGGAGGCCAGTTTGTCAATGTTGGGAGTCTCGTAAAACTTGTTGCCCATAAAACCGACATCCATTGCACCAAGATCGTCGATAAAGAAAAAGACGATGTTCGGCGGTTTTTTTGAAGAGTGACGGTCAGCCAATGCCCAGGACGGAATCGCTATCGCCGCTGCGCCGGCTCCAAGATGTTTTAGAAAATCACGACGTTTCATAATAAAAATGCCTCCTTAAAAGCTAACTAAAGTATCTTCATTTTTTCTTGCCATAAACTCGTTCTCCCAGTTGCGGTAAGGGGAACTCAATCGAATAGGTATGCGCCTGTTTCATGAACTGTACCATTTTTTCTACGATATAGGGATGTTCCGCGGCGATATTGTTTTTTTCGCCGATATCGTCTTCGAGGTTGAACAGCTCGAATTTGTCTTGCTTTAGGAATCGGATCGCCTTGTAATCGCCGGCGCGCACGGCCTGCAGACCGAACTGGTCGAATTCCCAGTAGAGATAACTGTGCTGCTTTTGTTTGGTTTTATTGCCCAACAGGGTCGGCAGGATCGAGATGCCGTCAATCTCTTGCTGTACTTCGATACCGGCCATTTCGGCGAACGTCGGCATAAAATCCCAGAAGGCGCCGATATGGTCGCTTTTGGAACCGGCCTTAATCTTGCCGGGCCAGCGCGCGATCATCGGAACGCGGATACCGCCCTCGTACAGGTCGCGTTTGTATCCCCTAAAAATACTATTTGAGTTGAAATAA
>CAZNET010000416.1:0-3103 GCA_964571885.1 uncultured Pirellulales bacterium | reverse complement strand
ATTCTGTGAGTAACCACGTAATTCGTTCTTCAGTTCATCTATATCTTTAAACGGTTTTTCTCGTCGCTGGAGAATAATTTGTTCGGCAATCTCCACTTCATCGCCTCCAAAAACAAAAGCAGCCTCCAAAACCTGCTTGGGAGCGGTGTTAATATTGATCATGGTTGTCCCCCACATGCTCATATATTTCAGAGCCGATTCTTTCCGTTTCTCGCTCAGTGTCATTGGTCTAGCCAGAAGGTCCCGGTCAATCATCGAACTGTGGAACAGCTTCGACAAAGAAACCGACTGATCGACAAGCTGTTTTTCCGGGGGTATAACAACCCGCTTTATTTTTGGCCTTGGGCGTCTTCCTCGTCTCCTCGTTCTTTTGGAACGGGCCGATCCCGAAGCGGTTTTGACTCTTTCAGTATAGGTAATTTTTTTGAAACTGAGTTGAAATTCCGTTTTATCGCCGATATCCATCATTTGATCCTGCAAGTCATCAATCTCACCTGAGGTCAATCCCATCCATTCACAGAAAATCTCAAAACCCGCTCTGGCCTCCCGCCGGTTATTCGGATCATCCAGCAATGCCCAGCCGGTGGGATATTTTGCGTTTTCATCTTCAATCTCTATCGTCACTTCAGCAGAACCTATTTCGAATGTTCTCGGCTCCGTAATCAGAGGCCATCGCTCACCGTAAGGTCCTCTTACAATAAATTCGTTTGCTTCATTAACCTCTTCGGTTTCAAGTAAATTCTCAAGCGCGTCGTAGTTTTCATTTTCATCATAAATATTAAAATCGATCGTATTGTAATCTTCTTCGTAATCTTCCGTTCTTTCGGGCTGTTCGATGCCGAAAAATGCTCGAAATTCTTCAAGAAAATTCTTTTGATTTTCATCGTTTTTCTCAACGAATAAATTCGGATCATTTACATCGACACCGTCCCGATAGCGAATTTTTCCCTTCCAATACTCCTGTAATTGTTCAAACTCTTCATCGGTCATTGCGAAGATATCGGAAAAATCAGGTTCGTTAGGTCTGGCAATCGGGGCTGGGGTATTGATATCCTCCAGTGTCGCCATCGCATATTTCACCGCAGAATCACAGGCATATCGGGCCTGCTGGTAATTGATGAAATAATCATCCCGGTGACGCTTCAAAGCGACTTTGCTGGCAATCGTATAACTCAGGGTAGAAAGAACGACCAGTACCATCAGGGTCATCAATAACACCACGCCGTTTTGATAAAGACAGCGCCGCCTTAAGGCTGCTAATTTTAACTGACCGATTTTTCCTGTGATCTTCATCATCTATTTTTCTTTTTCATCGAGTTCCATTGTTTCGTTCGCATCGGATTCACTCTGCTCATTTTCTTGTTCCATTTCAAAATCATTAACGTCCATCTCCCATTCATTGGCTTCCCCCTCAATAACAAAGTCGGCCAGTTTAAAATCTATTTTACGCGTCCGGTCCACCGCGATGGTGCGTGTATATTTTTCGTCGTCATACACATTCAGCGAGCCGTCGAGATCCCGAAAGGGTTCGGCAAACGACAAAGTGATAAATACACCTTTGGGCAATGACTTCTTTTGCCAACTGTCGATGTAATCATTACCATCGGGAATTTGAACCGAGAAATATGTCAGTTCATCACACACAGGAACAAATAATTCACGTTCAAAATCTTCTTTTTCCTCGTCCAGCAATTTATCTTCCAGTGCCAACCCGCTGTGGTGACGATAGAGAATCATGCCCCCCACCTCGCCTTCATAATCATAACTGCTTTGCCAGATAATTTTTTCAAACACTTCTTCCTGCTGGTCCCGTTGCCGGGGCCCTGTTCGAAATGCAATCGAATTCGAAATCTCCAAACGGCCCGTTTGGAATCCATGACTTTCGGTTTTTGTTTCTACCGTTATCTTTGTTTGGGATCCCGGAAGCACCATGCGGTCGATATCTTCAGCAATTTTCTGCAATACTTCCTGAGGCAACTGAGAGCCTTTCAGCTTTCTTTCAACCGATTGGACGGAGCGCTGGACCCTGTTGTAAACATCCATCGCCGCCAGGATCATCAGAGAACTGATGGTAATCACCGTCAATGCTTCGATTAATGTAAATCCTTTACATAATTGTTTTTTGTATTTATTCATATAGGTATTTAAAGCCCTAAGAAACGATTGATATCTTTCGGCCAATCCATATCCTCCGGCATCTCAAAATCTTCCGGTTGTGTGTTATCGTTCGGCGATGGTCCGGTTTCGGAAGGACTGAAAAATTGTTTTAATGAGGGATTTTCCTCAACCAGCCTCATCTTATCCTCGGCGGAAGGATTTCCTTCTTTTTCATCGTACAATTCCAGCAATGGAATAACATACTGACCGATCGGCGTTTTAGGCATGCCGTTCTCTTCCCATTGTTTTATCGTTTCGATTTCAACGTCGATATACTCGGCCGCTTGCTCAAGGGTATCGATCAGCAGTTCCGCCAATTCACTTAACTGCTGCTGTTCCCGCTGTTTCAATTCCTGTATCTGTTTTTCCGTCAGATTCGTCAGCCAGTGGGTCAGTTCGATCTTCTGAGGTTCTGAATCCGTATCGATGTATTCGGCTGTCGAAATTGCCTGTACCCAGATCCTGGATGTCACCGGCTCGAAAAAGGTTTCAACGGTGGTCTGCCATTCTACGTGCGGATAATGATCACTGGTGCCGAACTGCGTTTCTTCTTCAATTACTTTTCGGACCAACAGCTTTTCCATGTTCTCACGGGCCACTTCAAACGCCTGCATCTTCAAATCCGAATTTGCGACCGACGTCATCGTGTTATTGATAATGACAAACACGGACGAAATGATAAAACCGAGAATAACAATCGCACCGGCCACCTCGACCATCGTAAAGCCAAAGTCACCTCTTGAATGCTTAACAGATTTTCGAATAACGCTGACTTTCATAAATACTAAAAAGGAATTTCATATTCTGTTTTAGGCTGCACAATTTCAACATCCCCTTCTTTGAGTTCCACGGTCCTGTTCAATCGATGAACCAACACTGTATAAGGTCTTCCGTCTTCGTCGAGCAGAACGATCTTCCCACCGTTTTGCCATCCCGAGCGGCTAAC
>CAZNET010000415.1:0-3105 GCA_964571885.1 uncultured Pirellulales bacterium | reverse complement strand
ATGGATGAGAAGGGCAACGAGGCCTTTAAGATAGGTGTGTCGGATGTGATGACCCGTAACTGCAAAAGTATTCGTGTCGATGCCCTGGCCGCGGAAGCGACCGCCTTGTTTCACAAATATCGTATTGACGACCTGCCGGTTGTTAATTCCAAAAACAAACCGGTCGGACTGATCGACGTACAGGACATCGTGACCATTAAAGTTGTCGGATAACTACTCATGAAAAACAAACCCAAACCAGACCTTTCCCGCATTAAGCTTCTTGTTGTCGATGTTGATGGTGTCATGACAAACGGCTCGATCAGTATTGACTCGCATGGTAATGAATCGAAAACTTTCAATTTGCTCGACGGCCATGGGATCCGCATGTGGAAAAGAGCGGGAATGAAAATCGCTTTTTTAAGCGGCAGAAGCTCTGAACCAACAAGGTATCGTGCCGAACAGCTTGAAATCGATCATTGCCTTCAGCGATGCTATTACAAATTACCCGCATTGCAGGAGCTGTTGAAGGAAATAAATGTTTTGCCGGAGGAAACCGCATATATGGGAGACGACCTGATGGATCTGCCTCCGGTTCGCCATGTTGGTTTTGGCGTCGCGGTCGCCAACGGGGTCGATGAGTTGAAAGAATATGCCGACTATATTACGAATAAACCCGGCGGCGGTGGCGCTGTCAGAGAGGTAATCGAATATATTCTGAAAAGTGTTGGTAAGTGGGATGAATTAATGCAGCGGTATCTGGCTTGAGCTTTAAGGGTAGATCGGATTGAATCAGAGAAAATTATATGTTGGGTTGATTTCACTGGGAACTGTTCTGGCCTTGTTCTATTTGTATGTTAAACTGAACAGAACTCCGCAAATCAAACTGGATATGCCTGAATCAAATGATGTCTTTGAAGCAGGAACCGGGACAAACGAAGCAGCGGCTTCGGAGGAAAAAGTAGGAGCTATCGGAGATGTCGAGGTCAGGCAAGTTGAAAAAGCTCATTATATTCACTTGGATGAAAACAAGAAAATTGACAGAGAATTTGGTTTCGAAAAGGTATTGCATAAAGCTGAGAACCAATGGGAACTCGAAAAACCTTATTTTAATATGTTTAAATCACGTTATAAGATTTCTATTACCGGTGACAGGGGAACCATTAATGTCGAAAGCTCTGTAGCCGGGGGCCCCAATCCTCTCGATGCGGCGATGGAAGATAATGTCATTCTGCATGTTTTACCTGTCGATGCAAATGAAATGTTCGAAATGCACATTTATCTCGATGATGTTACCTTTATCAGCGAACGGTCATTATTTACAACTGCGGGGCCCGTTAATGTCGTCTCAGAGGATTTTCAGCTTAAAGGGACGGGGATGGAAATGATCTACGACAGGGTAACGGATATCCTTGATTATTTCAAGGTGAACAAACTCGATTGGCTTAAAATTAAAACGCAAAAAGGAATATCCCAAGACAAATCTGCTGAACCATCAACTCAAAAGACAAAAAATGAAACAGCAAATGAAGCTGAGGTTTCATCACGGCGCTACACTTGTGTTTTGAATAATAACGTTAGAATCGAAAACTCAGAAAATGTTATACGCGCTGAAATGATATTACTGAATAATATTACTATGCGTCAGGATAGCGGCAATGAAACGGATACTCACCAGTCGACCGATGCGAATGAGCAGCAAGTTTCCGTCCGTCCGGAAGATACCGAAACCGGAGAAATAACGGTCAGATGCAACGGCAGTATTGTTATATCCCCTATAGGAACTGAGACCTTCGAACAGGATGCCGCCCGTACCCTGAAGATTACCGAAGAGATGTTTGATAAAGAAAAGACAACCCTCGTTGCCCAGTCCATTGCCTACGATGCCGCTTCCGGTGATGTTACGGCCCAGGGACCGGCGGCTGTGCGTTTTTATACCGATACTGTGATCGACCCGAATCATCAAAACATTCCCGTGACGGTTACCGCCCAAAAAGACATTATCTATAGACCGGACAGAAAACGCATAACGATCCGCGGCGATTCGAAATGCACAATGGAAAGAACAAATGATCAATTCAAGCAAACATATCATCTCAGCGGTCCTGTTTTTGTTTTGGATATGAATGACGCGGAAACGTCGGAATTTGAGATTTCTCATTTCACCGCCAGCGGCGGACCGGTAAGAATCGCATCTGTCCGGTCGAAAGATGGTAATGAACTCGGCGGCATCGAACTGAAGTGTACATTATTCGAGTATGACGAACAAGACGGTATGTTTACCACCGATGCAGGAATGATCAAACTGGACAATTCAAAATCAAATAATCAAGTCCGTGACCGTCAAATAAGTTTGCAAAGGAAATGCTTTGCCTTTTTACGTAATTTCAGCTCATTCCAATATTCGATAAAAACCAACCGAATCTTCGCACGGGGCTTTGATGAAACACCCATTCGTCTTGATTATATTCCTTTGGAAAACAACAAAACTGAAAGGCAGATCATTGCAACCGCTTATGTTGTTGTGGCCGATCTGATGCAGAAACAGAATGCAGAGGCTGAACTGAAATCTCTTTGGGCTTCAGGAGGTGTCACATATGAAGAAAAAAAAGAAGATCAGGAACAGTTAGAACAGAGTCCGGTTGAGTTTATTGGAAGTGAGTTTATTTATGATGCCAATGATACGCTGATCACGGCCATGGGAGATGAACTGCAGCAATGTATTTTTAACGGGGCGATGGTGAATAATATTCGATATAATTTATCAACAGGAGAGGTCAAATTTGACATTCTCGCGCCGGCATCGCTTGATTAACCATCAGCCGCTGCAAAGGTTCTGGAGCTTTTGGATATTCAACTGATCCAGTCGTTCGATGATGATATCGGCCAAGCCAAGATGTTCCGGGCCGTAAGAATTAGTAACGGCGACCACTTTCATACCGGCCGATTTGCCGGCGTCCAGACCCCACCGCGAATCTTCAAACACGATGCATTCGCTCGGCCTAATGTCGCTTTTTAGCAATTGGTTAAGTTTGTTCAAAGACAGCAGAAAACCCTCCGGATCGGGTTTACCTTTGACGACATCTTCAGCGGTCACAATAACCTGGAAATACTTTTCGATGCCCG
>CAZNET010000414.1:0-3128 GCA_964571885.1 uncultured Pirellulales bacterium | reverse complement strand
CTTGCATAGACTTCCGCTACAGCGCGCAGTTGTGAGTTCGAACCGAAGATCAGGTCGATACAGGTGCCGGTCCATTTGAGTTTACCTGTTGCTCGATCACGGCCCTCGAACAGGTCCTCGTCTTTCGAGGTCGGCTTCCAAACCGTACCGGTATCGAGCAGATTCACAAAGAAATCATTGGTAAGCGTTTGCGGTTGTTTCGTGAAGACGCCGTGCCGTAATTGTTCGAAGTTGGCATTTAAGACGCGCATCCCGCCAACGAGAACCGTCATCTCAGGAGCCGTCAGTGTCAGCAATTGCGCCCGATCCACCAGTAAATGTTCTGCCCCTATGCTGTATTTGGTCTTCAGGTAATTACGGAAACCATCCGCTTTAGGTTCGAGTACAGTGAATGAGTCCACATCGGTTTGTTCCTGTGAGGCATCCGTACGCCCCGGTGTGAAAGGAACGGTCACATCGTGACCGGCATTTTTCGCGGCTTGTTCGACAGCGGCACATCCACCCAGGACAATTACATCAGCGAGCGACACCATTTTTCCATTTGACTGCGCGCTGTTGAAATCCTTTTGAATCTTCTCGAGTTTCTGCAGCACAATCTTCAGCTTGTCCGGTTCGTTGACTTTCCAATCCTTTTGCGGTGCAAGACGAATGCGAGCGCCATTGGCACCGCCGCGTTTATCGGAGCCACGGAACGTGGATGCCGATGCCCATGCGGTGGAGACCAGTTCCGAGATTGACAAGCCTGATGCCAGGATTTTGCCCTTTAGGTCCGCGATGCCTTTGGTGTCGATCAGCTCATAATCGACAGCGGGTACCGGATCCTGCCAGATCAGGTCTTCGGCCGGGACCTCCGGGCCGAGATAACGTGACTTCGGCCCCATATCGCGATGGGTCAGTTTAAACCATGCCCTTGCGAAGGCATCGGCAAATTCCTCAGGATTCTGCTGGTAGTGCCGTGCGATCGGCTCATAGATCGGATCAAATTTCAATGAGAGGTCCGCTGTCGTCATCATCGGCCGGTGTTTCTTCGATGGATCATGCGCATCGACCACCATGTCTTCTTCGGCCACATCCTTGGCTAACCACTGGTGTGCTCCAGCCGGGCTCTTGACCAGTTCCCACTCGTATTTAAAAAGCGTGTTGAGATATCCCATGTCCCATTTGGTTGGGTTCGGCTTCCACGCGCCCTCGATACCGCTGCTGATCGTATCGCCTCCCTTGCCGCTGCCGAAGCTGCTCTTCCAGCCAAGCCCCTGCTCTTCAAGGGGAGCGGCCTCAGGTTCCGGACCGACATGGGCCGCGTCACCGGCACCGTGACACTTGCCAAAGGTGTGTCCGCCTGCGACGAGCGCGACGGTCTCTTCGTCATTCATGGCCATGCGTGCGAAGGTTTCGCGGACATCCTTGCCGGACGCCACCGGGTCCGGGTTGCCGTCCGGGCCTTCCGGATTGACATAGATCAGGCCCATCTGCACGGCGGCAAGGGGATTCTCGAGGTCGCGTTCGCCGGAGTAACGGCTCTTGGGCTTATCGCTCGTGGCGAGCCATTGGTCTTCGGAACCCCAGTAGATATCCTCTTCCGGCTCCCAGATGTCTTCGCGTCCGCCGCCGAAACCGAAGGTCTTAAATCCCATCGATTCCAGAGCACAATTGCCGGCGAGGATCATCAAATCGGCCCAGGAAATCTTATTACCATATTTCTGTTTGATGGGCCAGAGCAGACGGCGTGCCTTGTCGAGGTTAACATTATCCGGCCAGCTGTTCAGCGGCGCAAGGCGCTGAGATCCGGATCCTGCGCCGCCGCGGCCGTCGCCCATTCGGTAGGTGCCAGCACTGTGCCACGCCATCCGGATAAAGAGCGGTCCGTAGTGTCCGTAATCAGCCGGCCACCAGTCCTGCGAGTCGGTCATCAGCGTATAAAGGTCATTCTTCACAGCTTTCAGATCGAGCTTCTTAAATTCCTCCGTGTAGTCGAATTCTTTGCCCATCGGATTGCTCAAGTCAGCGTGCTGATGAAGAATTTTAAGGTTCACCTGGTTCGGCCACCAGTCCCGGTTCAACATGCCGCCGCTGCCAATGGGATTGCTGGTTCGACCCGTTACGGGGCATTTGCTTTCTTCTTTCATTTTGAACTCCTTTCGGTTTTCGGTTTTTTATTTTTACTTTGGCATTTTTCACAAATTCCAAAAAAATCAATTCGATGTCTGGAGATATTGAACCGAATCATTTTCTGGGCATATTCGTTGATATCTCTATATTGCGGCATATTAAAATCCTGAACACTTCCGCAATTTTCACAGACAAGGTGATAATGAGGGCTTTTAATTACTTCATATCGGTCATGGGTGCTGCCAAATGGTAATTTCTGAATCAGTTTTTGCTCAACGAGAATATTCAGATTCCGATACACGGTGCCCATACTGAGACTGGGAAATTCCTTTTTGAGTTTGTCGTAGAGCCAATCGGCAGTAGGGTGTATTTCTGTCTGCTTAAGCAGTTCCAGCATTCTTTGTCGTTGTTTGCTTCGTTTATATTTCATATCAGATTGGCAATGTATTAATATTCGGAACGATTATTATATTTATAAAAGGTGGTATGTCAAGAGATTTTCTTGATAAAGGACATATCGTTGTAGAAGCTATCGCAGAATCCGGAACTGCTATGTTCCGCTTTTTTGTTACGCAGATGAGGTAACAGACAAAACAACCTTGACTTTTTACCATGAAAGGGTCAAAACAAGCTTGATTTTTTACTATTTACAAGATTCAGCTCTTTGAAAAGGGTTTAAATTTACAACATCCGCCATAGGGTGTATAGTGATTCCTGCGGTTCAGGCGAAATGATAAGCAAATGAAGGGAATGACATTTTAGTATAAGCCTGTATTTTTTATTCCATTCAGCTTTGAAAGTTCAATAATTATCTACTGTTGAAGTTTAGACAATAGTTTGTGGCCTGTTAAGGTGGATTGGCTTAACTGGCTTTTTTGTTTTGTTCAATCTCAATTTCGTCCGGTCTTGGTCAGCATGGCCGCCAGCAGGATGTGTCGGAGTCTGTCGAGGGGGAGGTTGTCGAGGTAGGACTGTGAGAAATCCATTTTGAATCTGCCTTTGAATCCTTTGATCTGCTT
>CAZNET010000413.1:0-3133 GCA_964571885.1 uncultured Pirellulales bacterium | reverse complement strand
AGATTTCCGGGCCGTCGTATGGCGCGATATTTGAAGATACAGGCGATACTTATTCAACGCTTCTTAACCCTGCTGTGATCGTCAGTCCTCCGCCGATGGTCGTCACGGGGACTTATGTTTATCAATTATTTGTGTTTGATGAATCAGAAAAATTCATCGGCAGTGACACCGTTTCGCTGACCGTCGATACCGCTACCTATATTCATCCGGGTTATTATGGTCCGCTTCAGTTACCCCAATCGGTTCCTTTATGCCTGAACGGTTATACGGTTTTTCCTGTTTTCGAAAACGACATGCCGGCTCCCGCTGGACCGCCATATACGTATAAGCCGACATGGACATTTATTGGTTCGGGAGATTCTCCCGCTTCATTGGGAATTGACGAGACAAATTGTGGTACGCAAGAATATTCGGTTGAATTTGAAAACGCTGGGTGTTATGAATTCCAGCTCGATATCGAATACTTGAAAACCGATGGAAATTATGAATATCTGGGTTCGGCAACAGCGGAAATTCATGTATTTCCCGAAAATCAAGCCCCGTTCATTAAATTTAACGGCACAAAAGTCGGTTCAGTAAACTCAGACATTGCATTGGATCAGGATCATGTGGTAGTTATTGATGAGGATCAATATGATTTGGACAGTTCAACCAATCTTTCATTTTTGTGGACGGTTATTTCAAATCCAACCAATGCAGCAATTATCTTTTCTAACACTACGGAGGAAAATCCGACAATCACTGTTGATTTACGTGGTACTTATGAATTGCAGTTAAAAGTAACAGATTCAGCCAATAAAGTAAGTTATAAGACAACGCAGGTTGTCGTTCTGGATGATGCTTTCGACCAACAAGGAAGAGTAGGCTGCGGCCAGTACAGGCCCATTAGAGTGCCCGATTGTTCGGTCAATCTGAAACATGCCTGGATCTATCCGGGATTAGCCGAAGATATGACAATCGAATGGAGCGTCGTGGATAAGCCGGATGGCGGCGTTGTCGGGTTTGTTGATACCGAGCCCCGATATACAGGAAGCGAAACAATTGATGTCCTGAATCCTTATGTTCTGTTTTCTAATAAGGGTGACGGGAAAGATACAGTTTCCGGTGACTATACCCTGCGGCTTAAAATTTCCGAACCCGGCAAAGCCGATCTGATCGATGAAGTAACCATCACGGTCAACAGTGAGGATAAAAATCCGCCTGTAATTACGACGTTTAGTGCAACGATAGACGGCGTGTCTATAGAAGGAAAAACGGATGTCGAAGGCATGATCGATATCTCTGCGGTAATCGAAGATGAAAGTATGGATATTGGTGACGGTGACATTATCTTAAAAATAGGTCTCGAGGGTTCAGAAAATGATGTTGATAATGTCGATATTGATGTTTTGGAGGGGACGCCCGACGATGCTCAACAGGTAGAACTCAACTACCAAATTCACACGTATTATTTAGATTATGATAATGACACTTATAATGCAATTAAATTAAAAGCAAGTGACTCAAAAGAAGAACCGGAAACCACTGAAGACATAATTACTTTCAAAGTAAAATACAATCAATCTGCGGCTCCTCCGACGGCGCATATTTACAGCTGGCAGGATTCTTTGGGTACACCGCATGGCTTTTATGAGCCTCCGATGTATGGCGAAATTCAAACGAATAAAGCAACTACCATCATTACCGAAGGATTCGTAGAGCTGATTGGAACTGCCTGGCATAAAGGTTCTGCGATCGAATATAAAATCGAATTGTTCGATGGAGAAATAGGCGGCATTGATCCACGCCGCGATCCGGAATATTGGCAGCCTCGAACTGGATATATAACCGCTTACGATCTGCATTTCGTTAAGAATATCACGCCAGGCTTAACTCAAGATGAAATTGAAAATCATGATGGTTTCCATTTATTATCTGATGGATTACAAAATGTTTCGTTAGGAACGATAAATCTTTCTGGTGTGCCGAATGGAGATTACAGAATTCTTCTGACGGTCAGGAATGGAAGCAGCGGATCCTACTTATATGATCGAGAAGCCGCGCATTTTGTTCTGGATTGTCCGCTCAAGATCGGCAATGTCCGATTCAGTCAGGAAGACCTTGTGGTCCCGGCGGGCGGCCAGTCATTGAGAATCGTTCGTACCTACGACAGTCTCAATAGAAATGAGATGGGCGATTTCAGCTTCGGCTGGAAGTATTCGATTGCCGGCATGGATATCGACCTCAACGAGCAACGCGTAAACAGGAAAGCTTTTGGTGCATACAGCACTGTTTCTCAGGGAACGGTCTCTGTTCGAAACAGTTCTAATTACGACCGCAATGTCACAATCACCATGCCGGACGGAACACAGACAATGTTCTATTTCTATCTGCAGAAGCACACCGGCTGGCCGGACGTTCTTTCGTATTGGGAACCCAAATATGCCTCACCGCCGGGTGTCCACGCCACACTGGAAGTTCTTCCACAAGATGAAAAGCTTGACAGTTTGATATTATGGTCAAATCAACCCGGCGGAAGTATCGGTTGCAGTCCGGCGGATCCCGGTACATACGATTTTGAGGGGTATAAACTGACCCTGGAGGACGGAACAGAATATATTTATTCCCGTGACGAATTTGAATCTTATCTCTTTGAAAATTCTGACAATACCTTTGAAACAGCGCGTGTTGCAGGACCTTTATATCTGAGTGAAATACAATATCCAAATGGAGAAAGAATCGAATTTGACGTTGAAAATACTGACAATGGTCAAACGCCTGAAACCAAGGGAATGCATCATTATCTCAGTGACGGCACTCAAACAACAGCGATCACGATCGAACGTGACAGTTTAGGCCGTATTACCGAAGTGCTGGCCCCAGGTGATCAGAAAGATTGTCCGTCTTTGATTTATAAATATGATGATCCGCCGTATGGCGATCTCATTGAGGTCTGGAAGCTGAAGGATAAGGATGCCGAAAATCCGGATGATCGCTATGACATTATAAAGTATTCCTATGACAATCATTATATTATGGATATACAGGATTCGCGGGGATTAAAGCCGATACAATATATTTATGACGAAAATGGGAGTTTAACAAGCGTGATAGATGCGAAAGGTAACGAAACCAAATTGAACCATTGTTATAC
>CAZNET010000412.1:0-3138 GCA_964571885.1 uncultured Pirellulales bacterium | reverse complement strand
GACCTGGTCACTGCGGTGTTTGACGCAATGGGTAAAGAGCCGAATATCGAATACATCGACATGCCCGAATCGATCCGGAACCAATACCAGTATTTCACCCGGGCCGAGATGAAAAAACTAAAAGCGGCCGGCTGCAAGTTAAAACCCACCTGTCTCGAAGAGGCTGTCAAAGACTACGTACAGAACTATTTACAAAATTTAAATTATCTTGGAGGATAAAATATTAACGATTTCCTGGAGGGATCAAATGAGCGAAATATTTTTTGAAGAACAAAAAGAGCATTCAAAAATTAAAAGTCGAATTGTATCTGAATATTTTCCTGTTTGGGCTAAAATTGTAAGTATAAAATCAAACGTAAATAAAGTTGGTTTTGTAGATTTATATTGTGGAAAGGGAAAATATGAAGATGGGTCACCGTCAACCCCATTGCTAATTTTAGAAACTGTGATTAATAATGAATTTGCTGAAATTGTTCAATTTATCTTTAATGATAAAACTTCAACCTTTATAAATGAACTAGAGGCTATTATTTCAAATTTTTCTTCAATTGATCGTCTACATTATAAACCAATTTTCATGAACAAAGAAGTGTCTGATGAAATATTAGAAGACATATCAATATTGAAAGATGTTCCTTCAATTTACTTTTTAGATCCATGGGGATACAAAGGTTTGTCAAGACAATTGATATCAGAATTAATTAAAGCATGGGGAAGTGAATGCATCTTTTTCTTCAACTATAATCGAATCAATCCAGCTATATCAAATAAATGCGTGATAGAAAACATGGAAGCATTATTTGGAACTGAACGACTTGAACAACTGCAAAAACAACTTAAAAGCTTAAATCCTATAGACAAGGAAATCCTTATTATAAATGAGTTGTGCAAGTTAATAAAAGAAAAAGGTGGCAAATATGTTTTACCATTTTGTTTCAAAGACACTGAAAAAGATAGGACAAGTCATTATGTAGTTTTTGTTGATAAGCATCCACGAGGCTATGCACTAATCAAAGAAATAATGTCAAAATACAGTGAAAAAGATAACGATAATATACCTACTTTCACTTTTGATCCTAAATATGATCCTCAATTAAAATTTTCTTTTAACAGACCAATTGATGATTTATGTTCGAATCTTTATGAATGCTATTTAGGAAGAAAATTAACATTTAAGCACTTATATGATCAACATCAACAAACCACGAGGTTTATAAAAGATAATTATAAATCAGCTTTGATTAAACTCGAACAAGTGGGTAAAATTCTTGTAGATAAACCTATAGATAAAAGAATAAGAAACGGCAAGATTACCCTCGGTGATAACAGAGTAATAACTTTTAAAAAATAAAATGGCAACACAATCGTTAATAGAATGGACGGAATCGACATGGAATCCGGTATCCGGCTGTACGAAGGTCAGTGCGGGGTGTTTGAACTGTTACGCAGAGCGAATGGCTAAACGACTCCAGGCAATGGGGCAAAAGCGTTATAAAAACGGCTTTGAGGTCACCTTGCATCCCGAAGCGCTGGAAGAACCTTACCGCTGGAAAAAACCGAGGATCGTTTTTGTTAACTCGATGAGCGATCTTTTTCATGAAAAAATCCCGATTGAATTCATTCGTGATATCTTCAAAGTCATGAATGAAAATAAACGCCACACCTTTCAAATCCTCACGAAACGTTCGGAAAGGTTGAAGCAATTGGCTGATGAATTGGAATGGTCAGATAATGTCTGGATGGGTGTAACGATAGAAAACAACAATTACGTAAACAGAGCGAATGACCTGAGAACTGTGAACGCAGCAATTAAATTTTTATCCTTGGAGCCTTTGCTTGGACCTGTTAAAGATCTGAAATTAAATAATATCGATTGGGTGATCGTCGGCGGCGAATCCGGTCCCGGCGCAAGACCCATGAACAAACGATGGGTCATCCGTATCAAAGACCAGTGCGATCAAGAAAACGTCCCCTTCTTTTTTAAGCAATGGGGCGGGATTAACAAAAAGAAAACAGGAAGAGAACTTTTAGGGCAAACCTGGGATGCCTATCCAAAGATAAAAAAACAACAACTCCAATTACTATAGATCATGCCGTTTACGCCTTATCATTTTGGACCCAATGCTTTTATCGGATTGATATTTCGACGCTGGCTGGATGTGCCTCTCATCGTACTGGCCAATGTGGCTGTTGATATAGAGGTTCTGGTTATCAGTTATCTCGGTTTAGGCCGACCTGTTCACCGATATGCTCATACGTTATTGATCGGAACAGCAGTTGGTCTGGTTTTTGGCCTTATGATGTTCCCCTTTCGCAGGATTATTAAATATTTCATGAATCTGATACACTTGCCATACACCACCTCTTTATCAAAAATGATTTTTTCGGGTATTTTAGGTGCCTGGCTGCATGTACTGGTTGATTCATTTACCCATTATGATGTCAAACCATTTTGGCCCAGCAAGGCAACGCCCTTATTTAGATTATTGAATCCTCATCAAGTTCATATTCTTTGCCTGATCTTTATCTTCCTGTCGATTGCGATATATACAGGTATTTTGATAAAACAAATCAAAAAACATAAAAGACAACATATAGAAATACCGAAAAAACCTGCGCCCGTCAAACCTTAGCAATTCTCACAAAGATTATTGCAAATTCGATTCATTTGTCATATAATCCCTGGCTCAAAACCAATATTAAGAGGTTGCTATAGACATAAAACAACAAATAGAACATTTGAAGCGTGGTACGGTTGAGATTTATACCGAGGGCGAACTGACAGAAAAAATCAAAACGGCCGAGCAGCAACACCGGCCGCTCAGAATCAAGCTCGGACTGGATCCGACCAGCCCGGATATTCATCTGGGTCATACGGTTGTTCTTCGTAAGATGAGGCAGTTTCAGGACTTAGGGCATAAGGCGGTTCTGATCATCGGAGATTATACTGCAAGAATCGGGGATCCAACCGGCCAAAATACGACCCGCCCATTGCTGAGTCCCGAACAGATCAAAGCGAATGCGCAGACCTATTTTGAGCAGGCGGGAAAGATCCTCGACACCTCAGAAGATAAATTGGAAGTGAATCATCCAAAAGAAATGTGAACTTTAAATCATCGAGATCAAGAAAAAGTATCT
>CAZNET010000411.1:0-3149 GCA_964571885.1 uncultured Pirellulales bacterium | reverse complement strand
TGTTGTCGGACTTCTTTTGGTTTGAGCCCCCCGGCCACTGAGACATGTTTCGAATGATCTGTTATCGCGATATAATTGTAATCCATTTCTTTGGCGGCGCGTGCCATCTCTTCGATAGTGTTGCGGCCATCGGTATATTTACTGTGGACATGTAAATCGCCCTGAATGTCTTCAAGTTTAATTAATTCAGGCAATTTATCTTTCTTAGCGGCTTCGATCTCACCTCGGTTTTCCCGAAGTTCAGGCTCGATAAATTTGAGACCAATTTTCTTATAGACATCGGATTCCGTTTTGCCGGCAACGCGTTTTTTACCTTTGAAGACCCCATATTCATTCAACTTATATTTTTTCTTGACACCTATTTTTCGGATTGCAATATTGTGCTGTTTTGATCCGGTGAAATAGACCAGGGCTGAACCGTAACTTACCTGCTGGACAACCCGAACATCAACCTGGAAATCGGATCGCAATAAAACCGTTGATTTGGTTTTGCCTTTTGAAACCACTTTTTGAACATCTTCATAGTTCGTAAAATGGTCCATAATATTTGAGCCGCGTTTACAGGTTACCAGAATATCAACATCTCCGACGGTTTCTTTTCGACGTCTGAAGCTGCCCGCAACATCGATTTTCTTAATGCCTCTGACTTCTTTGAGATAATCAATCAGCGGCCAGACGAACTCTTCTGCAACTGCCAGCTTGGTTCTTTGAATTTCCTGTTTTTCAAGACGTCCTATTTCTTCAAGTATATTTTGTTCCGTTTTTTCCCCAAAACCTTCGAGTTCACGAATCTTGCCGGAATCGATCGCTTTTTTTAGTTCCCTGAGAGAAGTAATGTTTAATTCCTTATATATTTTGGCTACGCGTTTCGCTCCAAGACCGGCGACATTCATCAATTGACTCAATTCTTCAGGAATCTGCTTTTTAAGGTCTTCGAACAAATCAAAACTGCCCTTTTTCACAATCTGACTTATTTTGTTTGCCAGGTCATTACCGATGCCGGAATATTTGGTTAGGTCTCCATCTTCTGATACTAATTCAGCGACATTCTTGGAGAGGCTCTGTATGGTTCTGGCCGCTTCCCGGTAGGCGCGTATTCTGAACTGATTTTCCTGTTTTATTTCAAGAAGATCAGCTGTCTGGTTGAGTATATTTGCTATATCATTATTATGAATCGGCATTTTATCCTTTTATGAATCTATAATCTGTTTTAATTTTAAAGCATTCTCCACGGCAAAGCCTTTCTGGTCATTGTCAAAGTAACAATAAATGTCCTTACCCTGCTGCATCCATTTTTTAAATTTACCTGCCCATGTTTTCAAGCGTTTTATGGAATATTTACCTTCATAGGCATTGGATTCCGGGCCATGCAGCCTGACATACACATAATCGGCGGTTACTTCTTCGGGTGATTTCTGACCGGCCAGCTCATAGATGCAAAAAGACGCGTTATGTTTTGCTAAAGTCCGATACACATTTTCATCAAACCAACTATGATCGCGAAATTCAAAGGCGCACCGCTGCTTTTTGGGCAACTGATCCAGAAATGACTCGAGCCTACCTAAATTCAAATGCCATCTTGGCGGTAATTGAAAAAGTATTGGTCCCAGTTTATTTTTAAGTGATCCGACATTGTTAAAAAAATTAGTCAAACCTTCCTTGGGGTCTTTTAATTTTTTCATATGTGTGATATAACGGCTCGCCTTAACCGCAAACAGGAAATCGCCCTGAACGATCTTAAACCACTGCTTAAACGTTTTTTTATCCGGGAGTTTATAAAAGGAATTATTAATTTCGACCGTTTTAAATCGACGAGAATAAAAAGAGAGCATCTTGTCAGGCGGGAATTTTTCCGGATAAAAAGGGCCTTTCCAGTGGTCATAATGCCAGCCGGATGTTCCGATATGACAAGTGCTTGTTTTTGCCATAAAAAAGACCTCTTTGGGAGTATTTTCAATTTATGACCGATCTCATTTTACAGCCAATATTTCGGGCGGCCATAATAATCATACAGTCGCGTTTCATATTCACGATTAACCGGCGTGGACGGATCAAACTCCGGACTGTTTTTTACGGCCTGTTTTGTAACATCAAGGACCACTTCAGAGGCCGGCCAGTTGATATTGGTTATCCAGTCCGGCGGCACAATCACTTTTTTACCCGGAAGCAATTTCCGCGTATCCACAACCAGATAACGAAGCAGCCAATCCTCTTCATGGATAATAAAATCATCGACATGACCTAACTCCCCATCCTTCGCATGAATTATATAACCAATTATCTCTTTGGTACTCCTTAAATGCGGATTTGATTCTTCTTCAGTGCCAGTTCCTCGAGAAGACTGTTCTTTCTCCTGTGTTCTTTCTTTTGAATTAGAATGAGTTTCATATTCGGGAATGGGCCCGTAAACGCCGCCCCAATAAGGCGCCCAGTTGTAGTGACTGAATAATTCGATTTCCTGCTGTCTTGAGACAGGCTTATCAGTGTCTATATCCGGGCTGGTCTTTACCTGTTCTCTTGTAAGCTTCACTGGGAATACTTCCATTTGACCTTCCGGTTTTCCAAGCGATAATGGTGTGATAAGGACTCTTCGGCCCGGCAGCCAATGGCCGGTATCGACAACAAGATACCTGATTATCCACCGTTGATCATCAAACAAAAAACTATGTACATGCCCTATGCTGCCGTCCGTCGCTTCAATTTTATATTTAGATAGATTTTTTAAGCTGAGAAGCATTTTGTTCTACTCCTTTCCATAAAATACCGAATGTTTATACATTTTATTTGTTATTGTGCTGTATCCGGATTCTTTCCCTCTTTGAGACCTTTGGAAAATTCCGATTTTGTATCTTTGAAAAGCTGCTTGAGGCCGTCCCATATTTCTTCGGCTCCTCCTTTTAGCTCCTCCCATCCAACATTATCCGATTGACGAATCTGTTCCATTTTTTCTTCTGCTATTTTACATTTTTTCTGCAGATTCTCAATTCGCTTTTCGAATTCAGCTTTGTCCTCTCCTTTAATCCTTTGAGCATCGGCCCTTAACACCTGGATTTCAGCATTCCATTCATCTAACAGAAGTCTCAGCTTTTCCATATAGTCTTCTTTCGTCGTCATATGATATGTTCCTTTCCCAAATCTCGGTTTTTATA
>CAZNET010000410.1:0-3152 GCA_964571885.1 uncultured Pirellulales bacterium | reverse complement strand
GCTTTTCGGCCCTCCCAAAGTGCCTAAATCCTGTGCTGGACCATTCCCCCACAGAACAGCGTGTTCCACATTATCCGGTGTATAAGCGGCTCCGGCCACAAATCCAGTATTGCTGATATCCCATGCTTTGCTCCATGGTCCGCCCAATGTTCCCAGATCAATGATTTCATAATCGATATTTGCGAAAACAATATTCAAACAAAAGACAATAATAAATATAATCAGATTTTTATGTGATAAAGCATTCATTTTTAAATTTTCAAGGTGATTTGCTGATTTTTAATGAATCATCAGTGTCTTTGTTTTTTGATTGATAATACGAATGAACCCAGTAATAACAATCCAAAACTCATTGGCTCAGGAACACAGATCGTATCAATAACAACCTGGTCGATCATTGCTGTTGTCGAACTGTCCGAGCTAACTGCTACTATCTCACTGCCGGGATTGGGATAAATTCTCCATACACTTTTATGAAGTTTCCAAACACCACCTAAAAGTCCTGTATCTTCCACTTCCAATATCTGGGTTTCCTCAGGTAATATATCAGCTCCCATTACGTCGATCGAAGGGGCGGGAATCAAACTGTCTTCATAATACGTTACCTGAAGCCATACTTCTTTATATTCCAACGCTTCAGAACAATTCGGTATATTTAAAGAAATACTCCCGCTAATGCCTAAGTCCCACACACCTGTCTGTGTCCCCATCCCGGGAGTTTCATCCAGCCAGCCGGAACTGAAATCACCGAGGGTCACCGTAGCAATCGCCGGACCATAGGAATTTTCATCGATCTCAGGCTCTACTTCAGGATTATTGGTTTCAAATGTCCATACCTGTTTTGTCGAACACTCCGCACCTCTCCATCCCGGAGGTGCTAAATCATGTCCGCAAAGCATTGACGTCAAAATCATCATCAGAAAAATCGAAATGCAAATACTTTTCATCGGTTCACTCCTGCGAAAAATAATAATTCATATATTCCTGCAGCGCATTAATTTTCACGGTGAGTTTTCTGACCCCCAAGTCGAATTGATTATACTTAATAATGAAACAAAAATCAAGTTTTTTTTCTGAATTCAAGCGATACACCAAAACTTTTTCCACAATTATGGCCTTTCAAAGCTTAAAAAGGCCAATTATCGGGAGCCACTTCGAGCCAGATTTCCGCTAAATCGGTATAATCCTTGAAGTCAACAGTTCCGCTTTCATCTAAATCTGCGGTCAGGCCAGACGCTGTTTGAAGCCATTGATCAACAAATTCCCTTAAATCATCAAAATACACAACTCTAAAATTATCATTAACAATCGTTTGATTTCCTGCTTTGTCTGTTGCAGTCAAAGTAGTGTTATATGTCTCGTGTAAATAATTTATCTCGACCAACCAGGTATAATCCGGTCCAACAGAATCGATCAGTGCCGGGGTTGGGGTCTCAGGCCCTGAGACCACCAGGTTTGGCGGACCGATTAAACCGGCAAGATAATCTTCCGCATAGACGGTAATCATCACTTTATTCAATGAACTTTTTGTAAAAACCGGATCACTAATCACGGGTGCGGTTCCATCTATGATGATTGACGGACTGTCGACTTTGTTTGGCCAAACTGATAGAGAGTTCATATCCGTTAAAAATGTCTGTTTAGTGTCATCATTCGGATCATCTTCTCTAAAAACAATTTGGGTTTGTCCTTCATTTGCATCCGCGGTAAGAGTGACAATCGCCACCGTACCATCTGCGATTGTTCCAATATGTCCCTGAGCCCAGACACCTATGGCGGTATCAATTTCTCCTTCGATCCCGCTGCCGATGTCCCATGAATTATAAATGAGGGTATCCCAGACTCCGCCTCCGGGCACAACACATCCGGCGGCGGCCGTTAGATAATCCGAATCAAAACCGAGCATCGCCTGACAGCCTACCACTTTCTGAATCAGTTTTTTGACATCCATTTTGATGACTACACTTTCACCGGGTTTGACATACAGCGAAGGACTCTGGACATCAAGCAGCAAGGTATTTTGCGGTGTCACTTCAGGCGGTTCAACATATTCAGCCACACCTAATCGGTATTCACTATAACCATGGATTTCAGCTCTCGGTGCAGGGTCGCTGACAGCACCATCCGTGTCGATAACCCAGATCTTGTTTTTGGAACCCGAACAACCGCTGCCGCCGGTGGTGATGACGATTTCGTTATATCCATCATTATCTATGTCCGCGATTTTCGGTCTTCTCAAGGTACACTGAGAATCAAGGATAATTTCCTCAATGAGATCAAACGTGTTACTGAATATTCTTAATGAATCATAGCCGTCAGGCACAACGACTTCCATTTTCTCGTCGCCATACACATTCGCGATAATCGGCTGACTGGAATTGCCTTCATCGAGCTGAACAACCGTTTGACGCTCGAATGTCACTAAATCATGCACCGCCAGATGCTGTTTATAACCGTTATCGGTAACATAATCTCTGTCATCGTCCTGGGTAATTCCGATCAGTTCGGGATTGCCGTCTTCATCAATATCATAGATCGCCGGAACCAGACAGGCACAAATATAGCCGTCCGAATTGGTATAATTGAGGACACTGCCGTCAGCAGCCGACAGAACATAAATCTTTGTCTGATTCGGCCAGCATTGACCCGGATAAACCACGACATCTCTTATACCGTCTCCCGTGACATCGACCAACTGCGGATGTTCGGCGTTGACGCCGCCAGGCACCACTCGTGACCATCTGAGTTCAAGGGTGTCTGCCCAGTATGACAAAACTGTATTCAGATTCGTTGAATTGTTCCAGTCTGTCAAATAAATTTCATATCTTTCATCGCCATCGTAATCCATCAGCGAGATACCGCCCCAGCAGGGTTTGTAGGTTTCATGCGCTTCAGCTATGATAGTGCCGTTATAATCAATCGCCCACAAGCCTGGATCCGATGATAACTTTGATGCTGTGAATATCGTTGGATAACCGTCTCCGTCGGTATCGAAAATAATCGGGTTATAGTCATTAAGGGTCCCACCCAGATCTCTTCTTTTCCAATAAAATGAACCATCGGATCCATGTAATGCCAAGATTCCTGAACTGCCCGGGATGCCTGCCAATGGACAAATCACTTCAGCAAAACCATCCTGATCCAGATCCGCA
>CAZNET010000409.1:0-3161 GCA_964571885.1 uncultured Pirellulales bacterium | reverse complement strand
CCGCTGAAGGCATCTAAGTGGGAAGCCCCCTTCAAGATTAGGATTCCATGGACTTCGGTCCAGAAGAGCCCAGATAGACTATCTGGTTGATAGGCCGGGTGTGTAAGCAGCGAAATCTGTTCAGCTGACCGGTACTAACGCTCAAACGCTTGACCATACTTATCTTTGGTTGTGCGTTACCTTCGATAAGAAGGTGCAATTGGATTTTTAGTTTGCAGGAACATTGCATCAACCTATTTTTATAAATATTTCCGCATTTTTGCGGATTACGAACTTGCTGGTGACTATACTGACGGGGAAACGCCTGATCCCATTCCGAACTCAGAAGCTAAGCCCGTCCGGCCGATGGTAGTCGAAAGGCGAGAGTAGGTAATTGCCAGCATTAAACGTCAAGGCCGTCTGAATAAGACGGCCTTTTTTATGCGCTCGAAAAAAATTCTTAAAATATTATTGTAAAGGATAATGAATATTAAAGAACCGGTAGCGAAGAAAGTCAGATTTGACAGCGATAACATGTGTATAGAATTGGCGGACGGCAGGACACTCAGAGTACCGCTTGCGCATTTTCCCAGATTGCTGAATGCCAGCGAATCACAGAGAAAGGACTATACGATCAGCGGGGGCGGAACCGGCCTGCACTGGGAGCAAATCGACGAAGATATCAGCGTAAATGCCCTTATTATGGGTGTCGGCGACAGGACAAAACAATAGTTTTGTTTTGAGTCGGATCAACCATGTTGAATTGCGGCATGGAACACACCTTTATTGGCCCGACCTCGATGTGGGTTTTTTGTTTTTTCATTCCTTGATGAAGTCAAACATTAAAATGATTCTATCTGCTTCGGTTTTTAAGCCTGCCTGGTAAATAGAAAATGATGATTTATAAAGATATTATGACGATTTAATTATACAAACGGATGGTATAATGTTTCGTACTTGTCGATGATTGATTACTCTGAATGATGTTTTTTGTCATATATAATCATTAAAAAGGAGCATGTATGATATATCGCAAGGCCGTTTTATGTATTGTGCTGTTGACAACGGGGTTTTGTCTGGCCGGCAGTGATGAAAATCCTGATGTTTCGCTGCCGCATCATCCTTTTGATCGAGCGGTTTCTCAGATACAGTTTGCCGAAGAGCTGGTCAAGTTGCATCCTGACAGAGCAGATTCCTGGGATCCGCTGATCGAAAAGGCGTGGGGCGCTGTTCATCAATACGCGGCAGGGGCCGATCAGGAGGCGGTTGAAAAGGCCGGTAAGCAGGCGGAGATTGTGCTCAAGAAGATCAGGACCTATCACACCAAAAATCCGCAAGCGAAGCTGGAAGCTGTTACCGGTGAGCCTTTTGAAAAATTTGTCAGACAGGCGCATCTGATGGATTTATACGGGCCGGGCGACTATGACGATGTTCATTTTCTTTATCACGCGAAGATGCTGTTTTATAATGCGGTGTCTAAGGGCAGAGATAACGAATGTTTGCAGGTAATGAAAAAGGTTGAGGATATTCTCTCGCCGATCGCGAAGACGGCTAAATCGTTTACCGTTCACTGTGTCGGCCATGCCCATATTGATATGAATTGGCTGTGGTCGTGGGAAGAAACCGTCGGCATCACCAACGATACGTTTATTTCGATCCTGAAATTGATGGAGGAGTTTCCGCAGTTTCATTTTACACAGAGTCAGATCTCCGTTTATGAGATCATCCGTGAATATAATCCGCCTCTTCTCGATAAGATCAAAGAATTCGCCGCGAAAGGGCAGTGGGAAATCGCCGCATCGCAATGGGTCGAAGGAGACAAGAACCTTGCCAGCGGTGAGAGTCTGGCGAGACATTTACTTTATTCAAGAAATTATAGTAAAGAGCATTTCGGCATGTCACCGGAAGATTCGCCGGTTGACTGGGAGCCGGACACGTTCGGTCACGCCTACACGATCCCGACGATCGTTTCCAAGGGCGCGGTGAAGTATTATTATCTTGGCAGGGGCGGCAAAGACGAAAAGCCGGTTGTCTTCCGGTGGCGGGGACCGGACGGTTCGAAGGTGCTTGTCGTGACCGAGCAGCAGGAATGGTATAACGGGATGATAGGGACACATAACGCGATGTCCGGTCTGGATTTTTATCGCAAGACCGACCTGAAGGACTGGATGAGCGTTTACGGTATCGGCGATCACGGCGGCGGACCGACCCGACTGGATATTCTGCGGTGTCTCGATATGGACAACTGGCCGGTATTTCCCAATTACAAAATGACCACTGCGAAAAAATATTTCGAGACCATTGAAAAATCCGGGGTGGATTTTCCTGTCTGGGATAAAGAGTTAAACTTCGAATTGACAGGAACTTACACGTCACAGAGCCTGATGAAGAAATATAACCGGGACGGCGAGAATCGGCTGCTCGAGGCGGAATCCGCGGCGGTTCTGGCTGATGTTTTAGCGGGGCGTGACTATCCGGCGGATCAATTGAAAGAGGCGTGGACCAATATTCTATTCGGGCATTTTCATGACATTCTGCCCGGTTCGAACGTGACATCGTCGCTGCATTATCAGGCGGGGATCTCTCAGCAAACGCTGGCGGCGGCTTCGATGGTCAAGACCAATTCGCTTCGCGCTATCGCGGAAAAGATCGACATGTCGTTCGCCGGCAAGGATACCAAAAACCAAAATCTACCCGCATGGCGAAATGTGTCACTCGGCGGCGGGGCGGGAAGAGGCTATGTTAACGGCGGCTTGTCCTCGGCGGCTTTTTCGCTCGGCAACCGCTGGGCGGTCGCTGCGTTTAATCCGCTTACGTGGAAGGTCGACGATGTTGTGAAGGTGACATTGTGGGATGTGCTGCGTGGTGACAGCCTGGAGGATATCAAGGACAGGGAATACATCGTCCGGACTTCGGACGGAAGGGAAATACCTTCGCAGAAAATCGGTGTCGGAAATTACTATGCCCATCGCTATGTTGAGGTCAGCTTTCCGGTTTCGGTCGAAGGGCTTGGTTATACCGGTTATGTCATTGAAGAACGGATCGAAACAAATACCGAAGTTTCTGAACCGAAAGAAAGTGATGAAGTCAAACTTGAAAACGAGAATTTGTTTGTTGTCTTTGACCGTGAGACCGGCGGCATATCGAAACTGGTTTATAAAAAAACCGGCGTCAATGTGGCC
>CAZNET010000408.1:0-3163 GCA_964571885.1 uncultured Pirellulales bacterium | reverse complement strand
GAAGAACCTTGTCCTTTTTTATGTGCCATACTGGTTTCCCTTTATATCATTTTATAGCCATTATTTTTCCAAAAAAGCAATTTTATATAATCAACTATGGCGTGTCCAGAGTTTTTTAAAAATATTTAACGTCAGGAAGCTTCTGCCTTTACAATTTCTTGCATTTGTTCAGCGGAGATCAAACCGCTGGTTCCAAGCTTTATTTTTCCCTCCGGATCGATAAAAAAGCTGGTGGGTATGCCACGAATCTGACTGAAGGGCGGTTCGACGCCTGTTCCATCTGTGATTAACACCGTGTAATTGACATTATTGTCTTTTACGAAATCTTTTATTCTTCTTTCGCTGTTTATCGGCGAAGTAACCGTGATCGCTAATATTTTGAGTTCTTCCTCACCAAACGCTTCTTTTACTTCCTTGAGGTGAGGTACTTCCATTTTGCATGGGGCGCACCAGCTTGCCCAGAATACGACAATGACATTTTTGCCTCGATACTGGCTCAGTGAGTGCTGCTTTCCCTGTAGATCGGTTAAGATAAAATCCGGAGCTTCCTTGCCGTACCACTCCTGAAATACGGGACCCCAGCCTCTTGCTGTTCGGACGATATCATTTAGTTGATGATCAGCATCGGAAGATTGATCGACCGCGCTGTCTGTTATTTCATGGGTGTGGTCTATTGGGTCATGTGTATGATGCATATGGTTATGGTCGTGACTATGGTGCGTGTGGTCGTGGTCGTGATGGTCATGATCATGCAAAATGGCCTCTTTTCCGCCGGGGTCCATGGCCGTTTCACTTGTAGGTTTGCTCGAAACCTTCCAGATGATGGCAAACCCCAGAACGATCAACGCCGCCACTAACACTATCTGCAATCCGGTGTTGCTGCTCTTTTCTGTCATACTGATTCTCCTAAATCGTTAACTTTATGGATTTTATAATATATCAATACTCATCTGTAAATATTAAGTTCTTAAATAGTTTTTGTTTTACTTTTGACCAACACCTTTTAGTTGATATAATTTTATGTAATTATCAGAATCAACTAATGTTATATCGTTTTTTGGGGATTAGAAAATGAAAAAGATAGTTACGGCATTTGTGTTTTTATTGGTTTTTTCGTCGGTTTTATTCGCGGACGTTAATCTTCCTTCTGTTATCAATGATCATATGGTCTTACAGCGAAATTCGTCGGTTCCGATCTGGGGCTGGGCCGATCCCGATGAAAAAATAAAGGTAAAAGCAAGTTGGCTGGACCAATCGGTCAATACACAGGCCGATTCGGACGGCAACTGGAGCCTAAAGGTTGATACTCCCGATGCCGGGGGGCCCTATACGTTAATTGTGGGCGGAAAAAACGAAATCGAATTAAATGACGTGATGGTCGGCGAGGTTTGGGTCTGCTCCGGGCAATCCAATATGGAATGGCATGTTCAAAACTCTAATTTTGCCGAACGGGAGATCAAAGACGCGGATAAGTATTCGAATATTCGCTTGTTCACGGTTCCGAAAGTCGGCTCGCCAAAACCGCTGAAGGATTGTGTGGGAAGCTGGTCGGTATGCAGTTCCGAGACAATACCGGAATTTTCGGCGGTCGCCTACTTTTTCGGCAAAAGTATCTCCGATGAGGTGAAGATCCCTATCGGCCTGATCCACAGCTCGTGGGGCGGCTCGGCCTGCGAGGCCTGGATGCGGTCTGAGGTGGTCTATACCTTTCCATATTTCGCCGAACAGAAGGAAGTTCTCGATAATATGGCAGAAAAACGCCCCGAGCTTGAACGGCAGCATCACGAGGAAATGAGAAAGTGGTATCAGTCCGCGACGGCCGCCGATGAGGGAATGAAGGACGGTGATTTCGCCTGGCAGAAAACTGACGTTGACGACATGGATTGGAAGCAGATGGAAGTTCCGGAATATTGGGAACAGACCGAGGTGGGCAATTTTGACGGCATCATCTGGTTCAGAAAACATTTCGAGCTATCAGCAAGCCAGGCAGGCAAAAAAGCTCAGATTGAACTGGCGCGGATCGACGATATGGATATCGCCTGGATCAACGGCGTTCGGGTCGGGGCAGTCGAACAGCTCGGTTCGTGGAACAAGCTCAGACAATATGAAGTGCCGCAGGGTGTTCTGAAGGCCGGCGACAATATTATCGCTGTCAGGGTCATGGACACCGGCGGCGGGGGCGGTTTTCACGGCAAGCCCGAAGAGATGAAGCTGACTGTCGAAGATGAACAGACGTCCGAGATCTCACTGGCCGGTCCGTGGAAATACAAGATCGGCGGGGCCCTGTCAGAACTGCCGACCATGCCGTCTTCGCCGATCACACTCAACGACAATCATATCCCCACGTATTTATATAACGGCATGATCGCCCCGATCATCCCGTACGGCATCCGCGGTGCGATCTGGTACCAGGGCGAATTCAACGCTGAGAGGAACCGCTCGCATCAGTACCGCAAACTCTTCCCGACCATGATCACCAACTGGCGGGTGGACTGGGGCCAGGGCAACTTCCCGTTCTATTTCGTTCAGTTGGCCAACTTCAAGAAGCGACAGCCGCAGCCCGGCGAGAGCAACTGGGCCGAACTGCGGGAAGCGCAGTTGATGACACTGAAAATCAAAAATACCGGCATGGCGGTGACGATCGATATCGGCGAGGCAGGTGATATTCATCCGCGGAACAAGCAGGATGTAGGTAAGCGTCTGGCCCTGTGGGCGCTGGCGAAAATTTTCAATAAGGATGTGGTTTATTCCGGTCCTTTATATAAACTGATGGAGATCGACGGCGATAAGATGAGGATCCATTTTGACCACATGGGGACCGGCCTTATGACCAAAGGAGATGAACTGAAGGGCTTTGCCGTCGCAGGAGAAGATCGGCAGTTTGTCTGGGCCGAGGCGGTTATCGATGGTAACACCGTGGTCGTCAGCTCGCCGAACGTTTCCGCTCCGGCGGCCGTGCGCTACGCCTGGGCCGACAATCCGCCGTGTAACTTATATAATAAAGAAGGCCTGCCCGCCTCACCCTTCAGAACAGACGACTGGCCCGGCATCACCGAATAGGAATAACTATTTAGCCACAGAGGACACAGAGATCACAGAGCTATTTTCATCGTAGATCGTTGCTTCGCCGAAGACGTCGTAGGTGTAGCGTTCCTTTAAGTTG
>CAZNET010000407.1:0-3172 GCA_964571885.1 uncultured Pirellulales bacterium | reverse complement strand
GTCAACATAGACAAACTCCGCACCGAGTGCCAATACAGGGACTTGAAGCTTTGTCTTGCCAAGTCTTCGTTTCGGCAGTTTTGAAGCAAGATCGTCCGCTGTATTTTCAGCCTGTATGGATGAAGCGGTTAAAAGCGAACCGATCGATGCTGCCCCGGCTTTTTTGATAAAGTTTCGTCTGTTTATTTGTTCCTTCATTTTTTCTATCTCCAAGTGCTTATGTTAATTTGTGAATTGCTTCGGTAACAAGATTTTGAATTGGCATGTGCTGCGGGCATAGTGATTCAATTTTAGAAAAGTTGGAATGCGCCAATTTTTGTTTGAATTTTTCCGGAAGCTGAGCAAATAAGGTTTTTGCCTTTTCTTTTTGCCCATAGCCGTTGTAATACATCAGATACCGCATTATTTCACTGATGTAAGGCATATCGGGCAGGACTGAATTGCAGATTTGGCCACAGCCTGCACAATAACCATCGCAGGTTGCTTTCGCATAGTTATTGAATGCGTCAATGGTATCCAGGCTTAGTTTGTTTTTGTCAAGGGCGGCCGCGACATCTTCGTTTAAGCTGTTGATCGTGTTGATGCCGACACAGACGGAACTGAATCGCTCATCCTGCATAACGATTTTTATTTTTGCCTGAAACTCCGTATAGCCTTTTTGGAGAAATTTCTGTGCGAGTTTCTTATCTTCCTCGGTTTCGAATTTACTGATTGGGTGTCCCTTAGTCGGAAGGGCGATAGCTTTCATGGCGATCAGGCCGATATCGGCTTTGCGGCACGCGTCGATCGCTTTTTGCATCAGCTTGTCTTGGGCCAGTCTGAAATTGTAGACCGGCATGATAACATCGATAAAGTCGGTTTTCGATGCGGCGATCATGAGTTTTGCCATATTGACATGGGTACTGAAACCAAAGTGCCTGATCAGGCCTCTTTTCCTGGCATCGAGTGCCCATTCCCTGATACCTTTTCGCATAAAATGACCCGGCGTGACACAACCGTGAATCCCGTAATAAATATCGATATAATTTGTGTTGAGACGTTTGAGCGATTCCTGCAGTCTTTGCTCCATCATCGCGACCGCTTCTTCGGGTTTTGATTTGCCGCGGGCACCTGATGCTTTACTCACAAGAATAATATTTTTTCGGGCATCAGGATTTTTCTGGAGATATTTGCCGATAGCCAGTTCACTGTTGCCGTTCATATATAAATGAGCGGTATCCCAGCAGTTCACGCCATAATCCAGTGACTTATGCAAAAGGATCTGATTATCGATATCCAGAAATTCCGCGCCGAGGGTCATAACAGGGATCTCGATTCCGGTTTTGCCGAGTTTTCGCTTAGGAACCTTAGGAGTTTTATTTTGATGCGTTTTATCACTACTGGCAGCCTGCTTTGAAGGTATTATCGCTGCCAGCCCCGCTGCGCCGGCGTTTTGCATAAACCTCCTTCTGTTAATACTGTTCTTCTTTTTCACAACATTACCTCCTCATCGTTAATAAGAAAGGGCCGTTAAGATAATTTAGAAACCGCTTCTTTAATAAGATTCGCTATCGGCAGTTTTTGAGGGCATGCCGCTTGAGCCTGAGTATAATCGATATTAAGTAAACGATGCCGAATATTGGCAGGGATTTCATTGAATAATTGCCTGGCCATTTGGGTGTCACCATAGCTGTTATGATACATCAGGTAGCGCATAATGTCACTGACGTAAGGCATGTTTTTCATCGCGGTGTCACAGATATCGGCGCAGCCGGCGCAGTAACCGCCGCAGGTCGCCGCGGCATGTTGTCTCATCAGATCATAATCGCGTTTGGTGAGTTTGATCTCATCCAATATCGACATAGCACTGGAGTGAATGTCTTCAACTTTCCACAGCCCTACGCAGGCGACACTGATTCGCCTGTCTTCGAGAACCGCTTTAATATTGGCCTGGGCCTGAGTGAATCCTTTTTTCAGAAAATGTTCAGTGAGTTTTTTATCCGCTTCGGTCAGTTCGTTTAATGAGCGTCTCCCGGTTCGTTGGCCGGTCGTCTTCATCGCGATAAGCCCTATTCCCGTTTTATGACAGGCCTCGACCGCTTCCTGCATCTGTTCATCCTGCATGAGCCTGTAATTATAGCTGGTCATAATGGCATCGATCCAGTCGAGTTTCGACGCCGTCAAAAGACATTTTGCCATGTTTTTATGCGTACTGAATCCAAAATATTTGATTAAGCCTCGCTTCTTTGCGCTTTGGGCCCATTGTTTCAATTCGTCATTAAGTGTTTCAGGTTCCGACAAACCATGAACGCCGTAATATAAATCCACATGTTTACTATTCATTCGCTCTAGTGATGTCTGCAATCTTTTTTCGACATCGTTTGCTGATTTCGCGCCGGAGGCTTTTGATACGATAAAAAGTTTTTCTCGGGCGTCAGGATTGTTTTTAATGAATTTACCAATGGTTAATTCGCTGTTGCCGTTCGTATAACTGTGGGACGTGTCCCAATAGGTGATACCGTGCCGCATTGAGAGATTCAGGATAATCTGATTTTCAAGCCGGTTACCCCCTAAGCCGATACAAGGTACTTCAGCACCAGTTTTACCGAGCATTCTTTTTGGCATGTCCATCTTATCTTTGGTTTTCTCAGAAGATGTATCATTTGTGTCAGAGGCAAGAACCGTGCTTGTGCCTAACACCCCCATTGTTTTAAGGAATGTCCGTCGATCAAATTGTTTTTTTTCTTCACCCATTATAATGACCTCGATTAATTAACCGCCTAAAAGCAGTTTCCTGTCATAACTTCTTGTCTCACCTTCAGCGGAAACCCGTATCGCCTTTTTACCGCTGACCGGACATTCGTGTTCGCAAACCCCGCAACCAATGCACTTGTCAATATCGACGAAAGGCCGTTGAAGCCGTACCTGCACCTCGATCGGTTGGTCTTTGTTTAAGTCCGGTAAAGAATTATTCGAAATTGTAAGTGTGTTTTCGCTGTTGGCTGTTATTTTGTATCGCTGTCCGTCGATCAGGCAGTAATAATCACCTGTTGAAACGCCGTCTGCTGCAAGACTGTTTTCATGGATTTCGATCATATTACCTGAGATATTTTTGACGGTCACCACGCCGTTCCTGATGGTATTGAAGACTTCCTCGGTGTAAATAGCTTTCGGACTGACCGGACAGTTTTCC
>CAZNET010000406.1:0-3191 GCA_964571885.1 uncultured Pirellulales bacterium | reverse complement strand
ATAAGCAATATTTTTCTAAAACAAGCAGACCGCTATATTAACTCGTGAGATCTAAAGATACTGAATTTTACTTGAATAAATCAACGGTTTATTTATATTTGATTTTATATCATGGACGGATTAAATATGGAGTATGGTATGAACGGACAAAAGGATTTGGCAATAATTAGACAGATTTTTCCATTTCATCTGTCTAAAAAGCGAATAATTAACTACATCGAAGCATTATTGCTCCTTATCCTGACGGGCTGTCAGGTGACGCGGTTTGAGCCATCGAATATTCATCCTTATAAAGACAAGCCTTACCAAGAGGTCGGTGTCGACTTGAGCGGTTATAAAAGCGTCCAGACCCGAACCGGACAGGACCCGAATATCGCTTTGGCAGTCGCTATTTCCGGCGGCGGGCACCGGGCGGCCAATTTCGGAGCAGGCGTGATGCTCGGCCTGGAAAATCTGAGCAGCGGCCAAAGAAAGAACGCTCTCAAAGAAGTCGATTATTTCTCGACCGTTTCCGGCGGCGGTTACGCCGTCAGCACCTACATCTCGAGCCTGCACGATTATTTGTACTTCTGCGATACCCCCGAAGGATATTCTTATACACAGGCCCTGGATTCAGGTTTTCCCGCGGAAAAATGTCCCTGCAGTGAATGTCCCGACGAACATCGGCGATACGACCCATGCCTGCGAAGGCATCTTCAGGGTTTTTACGATAATTTTTTTGGGGATTTTCTAAAAGATCTGTTCGCCCTGCTGACACTCGATCTTTTTGAAAAGGGAGGACATTATGAAACGACTATCGGCAAAGAACTGCTCGGCCAGCAATTTAGACAACTTAAACTTGCTTCTGATCCAAATCTTGCGCAGGATTCGGATCTTACGCTCGGTGATATTTTTATAAGGAAAGACGATTGTACACGTACAATCAAACTGCCCTTTTGGATACCCAACGCAACGGCTTATGAAAACGGAGCCATGTTCATCTTCACGCCTGACCATCTGATGCTTTATGAGATATGCGGTTATCGACACTTTTATGAAGATTATCTATTCGATAAATCAAAGCAGAACTATAACGAATTTATTGATACGATTCCCTTATCGGTTGGTGTCACCGCGAGCGCGAATTTCCCCGTGGCGACCTATCCGACAACACTGATGTCCCGTATGGATCCTAATAATCCTTATCTTCACTTGTTCGACGGCGGCCTGTCAGATAACCTGGCCGTCATCACGGCGGTTCGAACGCTAACCGAGGAAAATTCGCCATATGTGCACAATAAAGTCTTAATCGTAGCCGATGCCTATAAGGGGAAAATTGCACCATTTTCAAGCATTGCTCACCCCCCCGCTGCGGGTAAAACCGCCGTCAGAGCTATGGATATCTCGCTGGATTCCTGGCGAGGACGATACCGGGAAGTCATTGAAATCATGTGCCGACAAAAAAAGATTTCCGTAGTCTTTTTAACCTTTGAGGACTTATCCGATATTGAAAGCCTTGAAGTACTTAAACCATACGGCCTGGAAGATGAGGATATTCAAGAGCTGATGTCAGATCCTGAAAAACCGGCTCAACCGTTTGAAATGCTGAGGTCAATCTCGACACTTAAAATCGAAGGTAAAGGAGCATTAGATAAATCCGAGCAGAATCTGCTTTTGGCAGCAGGAAAATATGCCGTTAACCAAAAAAAACAACGACTATTAAATTCCCTGAACTGGTAAAAACAGGACTCGTATATCTAATATGTTGAATTAACTGATTTTAACGCATAATTTTATTTAATCGCGAATAAAAAGATGGAAAAAATATCAAAATCCGACAAAAACCTACATGATGAAATTCAAAAGCTTCACAAAAGGATTGACGAACTGGAGAAAATCGAAGCGAAACACAAAAAAACAGAGAGAGAATTGACAATCACCAATCAAAAATTGTCTATGATCATTGAACACCTGCCGGGCATGGGTTATGCCTGTCTTAACGATGAACACTGGACAATGGAATTTGTCAGTAGCGGCTGTGTCGAACTGACCGGCTACCACCCTGTCGATCTGATTGCTAATCAAAATATATCTTTCAATGACATAATCCATAAAGATGATAGAGATTACGTTAGAGAACACATTAATCAAGCCCTTGCCAAACGTGAGCCATGGCAACTACTTTACCGCATAAAAACCGCCCAAGGCGATGAAAAATGGGTCTGGGAGAAAGGAATGGGCGTTTTTTCAAGAGACGGCAAACTGATCTGGCTTCAGGGATTTATCACAAATCAATCCGGTTGACCCCATAAAACCATCATTTTTTGCGCAATTTCGCCAATATATCTCCATTTTTGATAATTTAATCTTGACGTCAGTGGAGGCGATGTGTTAAAATATAATTGTTGGTTGATTTGAATACATTTCCCAGCGACAGAAGATGAGGCAGGTGATGAAAATACGGGTGCAGGACAACCATACATTTTCTCGATCAAAGCCTGCGTGATGTTTATGAATAATTGACACAAAAACATGGACAATACCAGTAAAATAAAAAGATAACTCAGGAGGTTACCCCCCAGCAATCGGATCAGGTATTGACAAAAATAAATTTCCGTTACATTTATGTATTTTCAATAATGGGCTTGATATTTCGCGATCAAGCTCATTTCTTATAATAACAAAAAAACATGTGAAAAACAATCCGTCAGCCATTACACTATTTATATGTCTCAATTTAAGTTAACAAGCAAATATAAACCATCCGGCGATCAGCCCCAGGCGATCGCCAGCCTTGTCAGCGGCCTGAAAAGCGACAGAAAATTCCAGACACTGATGGGTGTAACGGGTTCGGGAAAAACGTTTACCATGGCCAATATTACAGCCGAAATCAATCGGCCGACGTTAGTCATATCCCATAATAAAACCCTGGCGGCGCAATTGTATGAGGAATTCAAAGAATTATTCCCCGAAAACGCAGTTGAATATTTTGTCAGTTATTATGATTATTATCAACCCGAAGCGTATATTCCCCAGCGTGATATTTATATCGAAAAGGACGCATCCAAAAACAATGATCTCGATCGATTGCGTTTATCGACAACGACAAGTCTGTCCGCCCGAAGGGACTGTGTCATCGTGGCATCGGTATCCTGCAGGTTATCGGTATACTTTGACAAAGTCAGAATAAGCAATTGGTGCGCCAGCGGCGT
>CAZNET010000405.1:1909-3192 GCA_964571885.1 uncultured Pirellulales bacterium | reverse complement strand
GCCGTTGGTCTGAACCCATCGCTTGATGGAATTCTGTTTGACCTTGATGACATTGTCCCAGGCCCGGTGGTGGCTGGAGCCCTGGTCGAGATAATAGAAGCTTTCAATAATATAATTGCCGACTTCTTCGGCTCCGGGATTGGCACCGAGAAAATACCAGGCCGAGCCGTCACCGAGTATCTGCATGACATCGCCGATCTTGTTATATCGAAGTGAAGTTCCGCCAAGGGAGCTAAGTTCGGCCCCCCACCGCCACCCGATCGATGAGCCGGTATAAGGACAACCTGCGATATCATTATTCCAGATATTCGCGTCCTGAACGGTATAGACCGAAAAGGCGACCGAAGAGTAAAATTCTACACCGGTGTCCCTGACGATATTGTTTTTAACTTCGATATTACTGCAAACCTCTTCACCGCGAGTCAGTGTGGTCGGGCCCTCCTGGTGCCAGGAAAGGCCGTCAATTTCCATTAGGTCCCAGTGACCGATATTGATCGAAGCCGACGAAAGATCGCGGAAGATATTTCGTTCGATGTTACTGTTGGTAACACCGTTGGTAAAACTAAGGCCCACCCCGCCGACATGCTCGAAAATGTTGTCACGGAAAACAATATTGTCGGCTATTTCCACTTCCACGGCCGGCTGTGTCAGCAGGCCGGTATAGGTGTCTATTTCGGTTATGACACCGATCGACTGAACAAATGTGGCACCAACATTACTGGGATAAAGAAATGAATCATGACAGAAAATAATGCCGCTGAATTCAATATTTTCTACTTTGTCACTGCTTGAAGTTCCATAAATTGTCATCAATCGCTCTACCTCCGGGATGATCACCGTATCGGTAGAAAGGTTCTCACCTGTCAGCGGCCAGTAATAAAGTGTCTGAGTATGCTTGTCGAAAAACCACTCGCCCGGCTGGTCGAGAAGTTCGTAAGCATTGGAAACAAAAAATCGGTCACCACCCTGAATGATATTGCCGTCCCACCACGGATCCAGCGCGATACCAAAATAAGGCTGATCCATTTCCAAAACGGTGCCGCCGCTTAGCAGATTTTTAACCGTCAGGTGATGGTCCGTCCAGCCCCGCCAGGCGTGAATTTCCATATCTTCCGGATGCGTCACCGCGGGAAGAGCAGAGGAACTGATATAAAAACCCTGCGGGTTTGAACTGTCCGGATAAAAACCCTGACCATCGATCCGGCCGGCCAACGATCCGGTGTCTTTTGTGCTCGCCCGCTGGGCGCGTCTGCCGTTGATGTACATCTGACGAAACGGTTTTG
>CAZNET010000405.1:0-1899 GCA_964571885.1 uncultured Pirellulales bacterium | reverse complement strand
GGGTTTTATAAATACTGCCGCTGTGAACCTGCCAGCCGCCGACCTGAATGCCCCCGCTGACCACGGGTATTTCATTGGGATAAGCGATATACTTCACCGAATACCCATTGGAACCCGAGTCATTCGGATCAAATCCGATCGTATCAGAAAGAAAATAATAGCCGCCTCTCAGATAAACCACAATATCTCCGGTCATGGAGCTGTTGGCGGTTCTGACAACATCCCTGGCCCGTTCAATCGTCTTAAAAGGATTGGTAATCGTTCCCGAATCCATATCATTGCCGTCCGGTGACACATAGTAAGTCGCCTGTACACCGGCAAAACATGTAGAACTTAAAACCACAAATAGCACCAACAATAAAATTTTGCACCTTTTGCCAAAAGTCATAATATCATTTCCTTTCTTCAATAATTGCTGTTACTTTCCTTCAAGCCATTGAGAGGTAAATTCCTTCAGATCCAGAACATCGATAATATCATCGGCGGGAACCGATATGTCATAAATATCATCCCAGAGCAGATCGTCCGGGGTCATCATCCAGCGGACTGTCAATCGAGCGTAATCGACAAAATCGCAATCGCCGTCACCGTCAAAATCGGCGGTGATAGTCGGCACATCGGCGGTGACAAGCACATTATCCACCGCCATATCCTCGGATCCGGCATCACTGTGACACTTGATTTGCAGCCACATGGTGTTCGCGCCGCCAATGAGGTTGTCATTGACCGCAACATCGACATTGACCGGATCGTCATAATGAATATGCACGGTTGTGTATTCGGGTGTATCGCCGAATCCAACGAGAACCTCGGTGTAGTCATCACCTTCGAAATTCCCGTAGGTTTTCCACATATCCATGGAGATTTGGATATTACTTGCACCGGGGGCAAGCGGGAAGCTGACGGTCGCGGTTCCGTTTGGTTCACCGCTTCCGCTGTCGC
This sequence comes from uncultured Pirellulales bacterium, assembly GCA_964571885.1. Classification (GTDB taxonomy): domain Bacteria; phylum Planctomycetota; class Phycisphaerae; order Sedimentisphaerales; family Anaerobacaceae; genus CAZNET01. Next base: position 957 of record CAZNET010000405.1, on the reverse strand, counting down.
GGTCGAAGAGCATGACATTATTAATATCGCTGATCGTAAAGAATCCGTCCGAATAAAGTGTCCAGCCGTCAAGATTTCCGTCGTCGAAATCGTCGTAGAATATCGCTTCGCTGGGAGCGCCCGCTCCAGTAGTAAAAGTCCAGACGGTTCCGGTTGTGGTCCCCTGAGCGTTTTTCTCATCGATCCGCCAGTAATAGGTCGTATTCGGATCCATTGTCCCTGGATCGAATGTAGTCGCGGCCTGATTGCCCTGGAAAGTGCCGGGACTGACTTTTCCGAAGTAAACATCGTGAGATAGTGCGCCTTCCCCGGCCGTCCAGAAAAGGTCCGCTTCGATGCTAATCTCGGTATCGCCGTTGAATGGGCTCGGCTCGGTGGCCGGTGACGGCGGCTGCGGCTCTAATTCACTGGTAAAACCCCAGACCGTTCCGGTCCACAGACAAGCGTCAGCAATTTCGTCTATTCGCCAATAATAGGTGGTATTATAATCAAGAACGCTCGGCATATACTCTGCGGTGACAGTATTACCTTCATATTCAAGTGAATTTCGATTGGCATCTGAAACAGCCGAGAAATTGGTCCCGAAATAGATATCATGTACTTGAGCGGCCGCACCGGAAATCCAGCTCAAGGTCGGCGTTGAACTGACACCGGTTGCGCCATTGGATGGATTTGGACCGCTGGCTTGCGGTATTCCGGTTGTAAAGCTCCAGACGTCACCGGTCCATATGCAGGGATCGTTCACCTCGTCAATTCGCCAGTAATAGGTGGTATTAAAATCAAGTACGGGCAGATCGTAAACGGTTCCGGGCTGATTGCCTTTGTATTGTGTTGAATTATTATCAGCCGTTTCTACCAGGCTTTGATTCGTACCGAAATAAATATCATGACTTGCCGCTTCTTCCCCGGGTGTCCATTCGAGATTGGCATCAAGGGGTACATTACTGACACCATCAG
>CAZNET010000404.1:0-3193 GCA_964571885.1 uncultured Pirellulales bacterium | reverse complement strand
GAGCTTAAGAAAGAAGGGTTAATTGTTGAAAAACATATGATAGGACATTTGCAAAGGAACAAAGTACGGCAAGTTCTGAATATTACCAAACTGATTCATTCAGTCGATACACTTCGTCTGGCAGAGGAGATCAATACCGCCGCGATGAAGCTGCAGATCAAACCCAGCGTTTTATTACAGGTTAACACGTCGCTTGAACCGCAGAAATACGGTATTCCGGTCGGTGCCGCGTCGCATCTGGCAGAGCAGCTCGCGACCTTGAATAATCTCAAGCTGATCGGCTTAATGACGATGGCACCATTGACGCATAATCAGGATATTATCAGATCCTGCTTTGTGCGGGCGCGGGAGCTGTTTGTCGAGCTCAAGGGTGAAAGATTAGTCGGGTCCGAATTTACCGAACTGAGTATGGGGATGAGTAATGATTATCCGATCGCCATTGAAGAAGGGGCGACAATCCTTCGCATCGGTTCGGCCATTTTCGCGGGTTAATTACCTTCATTTTTTGTCTGCTTTTGATTTATTTTCTTGGTTGTTCATCGAGAATCCATTTTAAATAAATTAAATAGACAGATTGACTGATTATTTAGCAAAGTGCTTGCTCAAATATACCGAAAGTATCTGATAGTGTTTGCGCAGGATTTTGTAAAGGTCCTATAAAAAATGACAGGTATTAGATTATGAGTAATGCGGATCTGTTAAAAACGATTTCGGTTCAAAAGCGTTTCACCGATGTCATTTACATGACCAATCACGGTATTATTCCCAGCGAAATAAAAAAGCTTTTCAAACAGAAAAAAGTTTCCCATGAAGTTGTTTCGATGGAAGTGTTTGAAAGTATTCGGGACCGTCTTGATCTGATCGGAACCGTGGTCATCGAGACGGAAAATCTCGAAAACGAACAGCAGCAGAAATTAGCCAAGATCATCGAAACACTCGAGATGGAAAATATTGGCGTGGTACTGCTTAATGACATCGCCGAGTTGCCGGTCAAGAGTTTTTCAATCACACCTTCAAAGACGAGTTTTTCAATGTCGGGAACGATGAAGTCGGTCTCCATTGACGATCTTTGGGTGCGGATCAGTGTCAATCTGGCGTATCGCAAAAAAGGAACCGGTATTTCCGCCAAGCCCTCGGTACCCCCGAAGCAGATTCAGAAGGTCTATAAAAACAAACTGGCCGAGCAATTGGGTATGACCGGTGCGCTGGTGGAAAATCTTTCCGAGCAGCTTCGACTGGCGGGGCTGGTTCAGCAGGATTTTCTTCCGACAAAGATGCCGAACGACGGCAAAGTCCGCTGGTCCACCACCTTTTTGCCTGCCGAGTGGGTCTCGGGTGATATTTATGACGTTTCTCCGCTGGATGAGAATAATGTCGGTTTTTTTGTTGCCGATGTGGTCGGTCACGGCATGCCGGCGGCTCTGTTAACGATCTTTCTCAAACAAGCCCTGGTCATGCGGGAAAAGATGGGTGATAAATATCATATTTTTCAGCCATCCGAGGTAATGGAAAAACTCAATAGGCATATGTCACGGCAAAAGCTTTCGGGGTATCAGTTCGCAACCTGTTGTTATTGTCTTTTGAATACGAAAACGATGCAGTTGACGTTTTCAAGAGCCGGTCATCCTTATCCGGTCCTGATACAAAAAGGCCGGGATCCTGAGCAGCTCCAAATCACCGGTTCATTGCTTGGAATTTTCGCTCAGGCCGAATATACACAGCACACCGTTCAGCTTCAACCTGGGGACAAGTTCATGATCTATTCCGACGGGGCTGAGCCGTTTATCGGTTACTTTGACGAGAAGAAGGGCTTCACGTACCACCAGGAATTTCTTGATATCATAGAAATGCCTATTGTGAAGATGATGGACAGCTTCAATGATATCGCTCAGAACAAAGAGATTCAGGCCTCGGAGATCGACGATATCACCGCGATCGGTTTCGAAGTGCTTTAATGCTTTTCATATTCCTTAGGAAGCGTCGCTTTGTTCAAAATCCACGAAACAGGATGGGGCGTGGTCTTTTAATATTCTCAGCATTTCGCCGCAGGCTTTGCGTATTTCCCACTGGGCTTTGGTTGACATACGCAGTTTAAATATGTGCCGGTATTCGCGGAAATTGGCGGAGATCACGATCTCGCTGGTACAGGCGTTGGGAAGGACGAAGCGGGCATCTTCTTTTCTCAGGCCTCGGCTGCGCCATTTGGCGTACATTTGCTGGATAGTTTTCATGTCATTATGGAAGTCGTCAATGTGTTTGGGATCAATAGAATCCGGGACGACATAGCTAAAGCCGTCTTCGCTGACATATCGCTGGGATTGCTGCGAGACCGCTAAAAGTCGATGGCGGACAAGCTGGTGCGTCATCGCCCGCGAGCAGTTACTGATGCGAAAGGTCGCGTATGCGTGTTCGAGCGGTGACTCGTGGCCCATCGTGATCAACCGCTGTATGAAGCTTTTATCCGAGTCCTCGTCGATCCTGTCAAAGCTAAGATAACAGGTTCGCCCGGCCTGCTCGATGACTTTTTCAGCCGATGCGGTTACCGCGATCAGTTCAACGCTTAATGTTTTATCCTGCGTTTTGGTATCCATAGACATCTTTATAGCCTTTTGTATGATATTTATCAAGGCCGCACCAGCGATTTCTTAAAATAAAGAAGGCATCAGAAAAAACAATGTTTTAATAACAACGGCGTTAAACAGGTCGTGTACCTGTCAGCGGATTACTGTTTCTTCCCGTGTTCTGTGCGTTGACGACAGGCAATTAATTTCAGACACTGTAAGTTGACGCTGCGGTTTCGCCGCCCCTGCCGGTCCAGTTGGTATGGAAAAATTCGCCTCTTGGTTTATCAACACGTTCAAAGGTATGTGCACCGAAGTAGTCGCGCTGGGCCTGCAAAAGATTGGCCGGCAGTCTTTCAGTGCGGTAACCATCGTAGTAAGCCAGGGCCGAACTTAATGCCGGTGTCGGGATACCGAGTTTGATCGCCGTCGATACGACTCGCCGCCACGACGTTTGTGCTTTCTGAACTGCTTTTTTGAAGAACGGATCGAGCAGCAGATTTACTAAATCGGGATTTTTATCGAAAGCCTTTTTGATCTGACCAAGAAAGACCGAACGGATGATACAGCCGCCTCGCCACATCAATGCGATGCCGCCGTAGTTGAGGTTCCAGTTGTGCTCTGCCGCCGCC
>CAZNET010000403.1:0-3193 GCA_964571885.1 uncultured Pirellulales bacterium | reverse complement strand
CAAATATCTTTATCCCGTTGTCATCAGACGGATTGTGTGATGCCGTAATCATAAAGCCGCCGTCACAAGAAAGGTGTCGTAACATAATACCAACACTCGGTGTGATCACAAGACCCAGATCGATTACATCGATGCCGACACTGCACAGTCCCGCGGTGACCGCGTTTTGCAGCATCGTTCCGCTGACCCGGGAATCTCTGCCTGCACATACGGTAAGTTTTTCTTTCTCAGGATACTTACTTTTTAAGAAGGTTCCGAAAGCACAGCCGTATTCCGAGGCGACCGAAGCTGTTAAATTCTCACCGATTATCCCTCTCATTCCGCTGATGCTGATAATAAGCTCATTCGACATAAATCTATTTCCTGAAATGAATCATAAAAAAGGGACGGGCTTTTCAACCGTCCCTTTTCAACATTTTAATCTAATTTACATACATAAAGCTCATTGACAAAGTCGAGTTTTTTCAATTCTTCCACGCCGTTTTCGTCTGGTTCCTTATCGAGACTGATCGCCAGGATCGCTTTATGTTCCTCGGTTTTTTGACCTACGCCCATGGTACAGATATTGATACCAAGTTTGCCGCATACCGTACCGACCGAACCGATAACACCGGGTTTGTCATCGTTAAAGATAATCATGACCGTTCCTTTCGGGGTCATCTCAACGGTAAATCCGTCGATTTCAATGATTCGAAGCAGTTTTTGGCCGAACACGGAACCCGTTATCGTTCGCGTCACTTTGTCGGTGACAACCTTTGCGCTGAAACTTGAAGCAACGTCTTTCACTTCAGTATTTTTCGTTTCGTCAATACTGATACCGCGCTCTTTAGCGAGAACCGGCGTGTTGACCATATTCAAAGGCATTTCAAAATGCTTCTGCAGCAAACCGATCGCGAAATTCAATGTTACCGGATCAACCGCAGATTCCGCGATCGCGCCGCGATACTGAACCTCTACCGCTTTGATCTGTCCCGGTGCGATAGTGCTGGCCAGTGATCCGATCCGTCGGGCTAACTCACAATATAAAGTGACGATTGCAGGGACAGCTCCGGCGGTCGAGGGAGCGTTCAGCGCGTTTTGAACCGGTCCGCCTTTGATCGCGTCCATCAGGATCTGGGCCGCCTCGACCGCGACCTCGATCTGCGCTTCTTCGGTACTGGCTCCAAGATGGGGTGTGACCACGCAGTCATCGAATTTTGCAAAGGTGTCGTTTTCAGGCGGTTCTTTCGGATACACATCAAAAGCGACACCGGCGATGCGTTTTTCTTCGAGTGCTTTATAGGCAGCTTCTTCGTTGATAATTCCTCCTCTGGCACAATTCACCAGACGAACCGTCGGTTTCATCATACCGATTTGTTCAGTATTGATCATATTCAGTGTCTGTTCATTTCTCGGCACATGAACACTGATATAATCCGATTCTTTGAAGACGCGTTCGAGTTCCTCGGTAACCTCAATGCCCATCTGCTGGGCCTCTGCCGGTGCGGCCAAGGGGTCATAACCCAAAATCTTCATATTAAAGCCAAGTGCCATCTTTGCTACCGCCAGTCCGATTCGCCCCATTCCGATCAGTCCGAGGACTTTACCATTGAGCTGATTGCCCATATATTTTTTTCTGTCCCAGGCACCGCTTTTAAGGCTGTTGCAGGCAGGGACAACATTTCGGCTCATCGCGAGCATTAAGGCCATGGTGTGTTCAGCGGCGCTTAATGTGTTTCCGCCCGGCGTGTTCATGACAATTACGCCCTTGCGGGTCGCTTCGGGGATGTTGATATTATCGACACCGACACCGGCTCGGGCAATGCCTTTGAGTTTGCCGGGTTTAGCCAGAACTTTTTCGGTGACTTTTGTGCCGCTTCGAATGATCAATCCATCATGCTCGCCGATTATGTCGGCCAGTTCGTCTTCGCCGATACCGGTTTTGACCACCGCCTCAAATCCTTCGCTTTGGTTGATCAGATCGATACCTTCCTGTGCAAGTTTGTCTGTAATTAAGATTTTGTACATAGTTTTATCTCCAAAATTTTACTGTTCCCATTGTTCCCATGCCCGGTCCGCACGATCAACAGACGACTTAAAATATTTTTCCGGACAGTCGTACAAATAACGGCAAAGACAATGAGCTGAACCTGCTGCGAGTCTTTTACTCGCAACGTCACGTCCTCCCTCCTCGACTTCAAAGCCGACCTTAACAGGTTTGCTCATTTGCTTGGGCCATAATTTGGTATTGCTGCCGGCTTCGATCAACACCGCGTTCATGCTCAGATAGCCTTTATAATAATTTGTTTTCCAGATTTTATTCATCTGGTAACCGTCGATCGCCGCCATCAGGACCAGATCCGCCCCGATCCCCCTGCCGATCTGATCAGGGGACATCATGTTAAAGCCCGGCGTTCGCGAACGATAATTTGTCAACTGTGTATAAGTGACAAGGTTGTCTGCCGGTATTAAAAGCTTTGATGCCAGATAATTGTTAATTGCAACCGTGACATCGTAACGCAGATTCGTGTCGGTTTGAAGCCAGCCCGGTTGACGTACAAGAACCAGGATTTTTTTATCTTTTTGTGCAGCCAGATCATATTCAGCGGGTATTTTTTTGTTTTGTTCGTCACCCACCAGCAGACCGCAACCGCCCAAAGCAATCGGCAGCATCAAAACAATTAAAAATATTAATTTTTTTAACATAATGATTGACCCTATCTCTTTGCCAGAGCACGTGTTAACGTCACAGCCCAGCCTGCCAGAATAATTACTAAAATGACAAAAACAATATATTTGATTTTCAATTCATTAAGAAAACGTTTCAGAAATGAAAAATATACCCCAAAAACGGATATTTGAAAAGCGAAAAATCCGATAATGAGTAACATTATACACATGAGCCCGCCGGCTGGCTGAATGTAAAACGCCTGCAGAAATTCCCCCCGGCAAAAAGCAAGGGCCGATGTCGTTATACCGCATGTCGGACAAGGCAGCCCGTATCGCTGCTTAAATCCGCATGGATGCAAAAACAGGTTGATATCCAGTTTTCCCAGGGTATGGAGCTTCAAAACACCGAAAAAAACGATGATTAATACAAAAATAACACCTGCGATAATTCTTTCTTCGCTGCGGGCTCGTACGAACATTTTTTCATTTCTTTGTTGGTTTAAGGTCATCACATCGTTACAATAAATTCCCTTATTTTTACTGT
>CAZNET010000402.1:0-3198 GCA_964571885.1 uncultured Pirellulales bacterium | reverse complement strand
ATCATCTTGCCCAGTTGGGAAGGAACTTTTATACTAAACTGGCAAACATTATCGAAGAAGCCAAAACGGTTAAAGGAATAAAATTTATCGCCGTAGAGGTCGATCACGTCGACGATCAGCTTAATCATGTGTTAAAGATTTCCGGTATCGATTTTGTATTGCTGGATAATATGGGCCAATGGCAGCTAAAACATGCCGTTGAAATGCGGGACGAGATGCGCGGTAAAAATAAAAAACCCCAGCTCGAAGCCTCGGGCAATGTTTCGCTGAATAACGTTTCGGCCATCGCACAATGCGGCGTTGACCGTATTGCCGTCGGCGCCATCACCCATTCGGCGACCGCGGTTGATATCGGCCTTGACAGATAAAATCATGAATATACCTGACAAACTTAATCCTGATTTCATAGAGACTGATCTTTCCACCAAACGCGTCGGTAAACAGATCGTCATCTTTCAAAGTACTTCCAGCACAAACGATATTGCCGCCCAATATGCAAGGAATGTCACCAACGACGGACTGGTTGTATTAGCCGAAGAGCAAACCAAAGGACGAGGCAGAGGCGGCCATCAATGGTTGTCACCGCCATCGGAAAGCATTCTATGTTCAATTCTCATTTTCGAGGACAATCAAATAAGTGAGATTTTGTCTCTTACCAGTGCGGTTGCCGTCGCCAAAGCAATCGGAACCGTTGACATGGAACCGGCTCATATCAAATGGCCCAACGATATATTGGTCGGGAATAATAAAATCGGGGGTATTCTTCTGGAAACCAAAGCGGGCAAAGAAAAAACCGCTTATATCGTCGGGGTCGGCATTAATTGTCATCAGAAACAATTCAGTAATGATCTGAATTATCCGGCAACGAGTATCGATATGGAAACTAACTCTGTTTGTGACCGCAACAGGTTAATCAAGAGGCTGCTTATCAGCTTCGACGAATGGCTGACAAAAACTCTCTCGGACGAGGAAACAATAGTCGAACAATGGAAACAATTAAGCACCCTGCTTAACCGCAGAATAACTCTGACCTATGAACGAAAGCTATTTGAAGGCAGTTGTATCGGTATCGACCCGGGAAAGGGATTGATCCTGCAACTGGATAAAGGCGGAGTCAGGATATTTGAAGCCTCAAAAACAACGAATATTAAATACCTTTTGTAAAAGGTTTTACCTATATGTTTGCCTTTCTGTTCGTTTTCTTTCGTTTTTGTATAAACCCGTAACCTGTTGATTGCTATCCGCTGCAAAATGAATATAATGAATATGTAAAGTTGACCAGGAAACAATTTAATCTTGATCCAGTAAATTAAGGAACCAGCTTATGGCAGAGAAATACGATATTTTAGTAATCGGCAGCGGGACCGGCGGTTATCCGGCGGCGATCCGATGCGCCCAGCGGGGCGCAAAGGTTGCCATCGTTGAAAAAAACCTTATCGGCGGCACATGTCTGAACTGCGGATGTATCCCTTCCAAAGCATTACTGGCTTCGGCGCATATGCTCATTCTTGCAAAATATGCCGGCATGATGGGTATCGACGTCAAATCGGCAGAACCGAACTGGCCCAATATGCAGAAACGAAAGAATGCGATCGTGACCGCTTTTGTAAAGGGACTGACCGGCCTGATCAAAGGCAATAAGATCGACATCATCGCAGGTAAAGCGATCATGACAAACGTCAATACCGCCCAGGTCGAGACTGAATCCGATTCGGTTGAGGTTCAGGCCGACAACGTCATTCTCGCAACCGGGTCACTGCCGATCGAGATACCGTCGATGCCGTTCGACGGTCAAACAATTATCAGCAGTAAAGAAGCTCTTGAACTCGAAGAGATCCCCGCATCGATGGTTATTGTCGGGGGCGGCGTCATCGGCTGTGAGATGGCCTGTGTCTTCTCAACGGTGGGTTGTAAGGTGACAATCGTCGAAGCGCTGGAACGGCTGGTTCCGATGGAAGATGAATGGGTGTCGAGGATCATGGAACGGGAATTCAAAAAACTCGGTATCACAGCAACGACCGGTGAAAAGGTGACATCGGCCGAAAAAACCGCATCGGGTGCCAAGGTTAATCTTGAAAGCGGCACCTCAATTGATGTTGAGAAAGTGTTGGTCGCGGTCGGCAGACGCGCGGTGATCGACGACCAGACCGTCAGTAACCTCAATCTTGAAATGAACGGAAAGGCAGTGAAGGTCAATAAGAAAATGCAAACCAATGCTTCCGGCGTGTATGCGGTCGGTGACGTTGTCGGTACGACGTATCTTGCTCACGGGGCATTCGCCGAAGCGGAAGTCGCGGCAGTCAATGCAACCGGCGGTGACGAGAAAATGTATGATTCCGACCTTATCCCACGAGCAGTTTATACCTTTCCGGAAATCGCCTCTGTCGGTAAAAATGAGCAGGCCTGCAGGGATCAGGATATTGATTATACCGTTGGAAAATCCTTCTTTAAGGCCAACGGCCGAAGCGCTGCCCATAACGAAGCAACCGGTGAAATACACGTTATCAAAGACAACGCAACAGATAAGATCATCGGTGTGACCATGGTCGGAGCCATCGTTACCGAACTGACCGCAGCGGCACGGGCATTGATCGGAACCCAGGAAAAGATCACCGATATCAGCTTTCCGCATCCGACGGTTTCAGAAGTTCTCAAAGAAGCGGCGGAAGACGCTTTCGGTTTGAGTATTCATAATCCGCCCAAGGCATAAAATGCAGTTAAGTCAGTCAAAAACAGCCGATTCACTGCAAATTCAGGATTGCGGCACAGCCCGATTCGGTGACATATTAAAGCTTCAACACAAGCTGCGTGATGAACGCAGAGCCGATTCTGTAGGCGATACGGTACTGATCGTCGAACACGAACCTGTGATCACCTTGGGTGCAAGAAAATCAGCGAATATCCTTATAACGGACAGAGAAAAACTTAAACAACAGCATATTGACCTTTTCGAGATACGCAGAGGCGGCGGAACGACCGCACACAATCCCGGACAATTGGTTTTTTACCCGATCATCAATATCCATCAGAGGAAACTCTGTGTCAACGAATATGTCAGGAAACTCGAAGCAATCGGCATCGAACTGCTGGAAGGTTTGCACGTCAAAAGTGACAGAAGAAAAGGTTACCCGGGATTATGGGTAGAAGAAAGAAAGATCGCGTCGATTGGTGTGCGGGTATCAAGAGGCATTACCTATC
>CAZNET010000401.1:0-3208 GCA_964571885.1 uncultured Pirellulales bacterium | reverse complement strand
CAATCACGACGCCGGTTGGGACCGGTTTTCGCAGTATAAACGTACATCTGCGTCAGACGCTGGATTTGTATTCGTGCCTGCGGCCGTGCAAGAGTTATAAAGGCGTTCGAAGCAGATATACCGATATCGATCTGATCGTCGTGCGTGAGAATACCGAGGACTGCTACGCGGGCATCGAATTTGAGAAGGGCAAGGGTGAGACGGATGAGCTGATCAACTGGATCAACGCTCGTCGGGAAAAAAAGATCCGCAGCGATTCGGGCATTACCATCAAGCCGATCTCGGTGGAGGGGACGCGCAGGATCGTAACGTTCGCGTTCGAGTATGCCCGCAAGCTGGGGCGGAAAAAAGTGACCAGTGTGCATAAGGCCAATATCATGAAATACAGCGACGGCCTGTGGCTCGATGTCAGCAGGGAGGTCGCGAAAGAGTATACAGATATCGAATTCGAGGACCGCATCGTCGATAATATGTGCATGCAGTTAATACAGAAGCCCGAACTTTACGATGTGATCGTGCTGCCGAACCTGTACGGTGACATCATCAGTGACTTATGTGCGGGGCTTGTCGGCGGACTGGGTGTCGCTCCGGGCGCCAACATCGGTGAAAAGGGCGCGATCTTCGAGGCGACACACGGCAGCGCACCAAAATACAAGGGACAGAACAAGGTCAATCCCACCGCGTTGATCCTGAGCGGCGTTTTGATGCTGAGACATATCGGCAAGATGGCCGAGGCGGACAAACTTGAAAACGCCGTCGCGGCGGTCATTGCCGAAGGAAAAAATGTCACGTACGATATGAAACAGGACCGCAACGACCCGACGGCCGTGGGGACGAGCGAAATGGCCGATGCCATTATCGAAAAAATAAAATCGTAACACGCATTGAAGGGACATACGATGAGCAAGACCGTATTGGTACCGATCGCCGACGGCAGCGAAGAGATCGAGGCGGTGTGCATAATCGATACGCTTCGCCGGGCCGGTGCCGATGTCACCGTGGCGTCAGTCGCCGATTTAACGATCACCGCCAGCCGGGGCGTTAAGGTCGTCGCGGATAAAACGATGGCACAGTGTGCTGATGAAGCTTATGACCTGATCGTGCTGCCCGGCGGATTGCCCGGGGCGGAGCATTTGCGGGACAGCGCCGAGTTGATCGTATTGTTAAAAAAACAAAAACAGCAGGGTAGATTATACGCCGCAGTGTGTGCTTCGCCGGCGGTGGTTTTTCAGCATCACGGACTTCTGGAAAACACCCGGGCAACGTGTTATCCTACGATGCAGGATCAACTGGATGAGAATTTTGTTTCGGACGAGCCGGTTGTTGTTGACGGAAACTGTATCACCGGTCAGGGGCCGGCGGTGGCGATTGATTTTGCGCTGGCTCTGGTGGAGGCGCTTTTCGGCGAGGACAAGCGAAAGCAGGTCGCAACCGCGATGCTGGCAACATAGGAGCGTTTATTGATATCGCATTATAAAAAGAATGGAGTTTGATTTGAACGAACATGAGTACCGTAAAATCGTCGCGGGTGTCAAAGGAGGGGTGGGGGCTTGTTTTCTGCGCTTTGTTTTCGGTTTGTGTTCCAGAGTCTATTCGATTCTAATCCGTATCAGGAACACAAGATACGACAGGGGAAAAAGCAGAATCCATCGCTCCGATGCGGCGGTTATCAGTGTCGGTAATATTACGGTCGGCGGAACCGGCAAGACGCCGTTTGTGATCTGGTTATGTCGTTATCTCGAAGAGCGCTTTGGTGAACATTTTAAGACGGTTATTCTGACACGGGGTTACAAAACCGACGGATCAAACGGAAAGGTGAGTGATGAACCCGCCCTTTTATCGGATAAATGTCCGCACGCGAAATTAATCATTAATTCCGACCGTGTTGACGGTGCTAATCAGGCGGTCAAACAATTTTCGAACCCGGTGATTGTTTTGGACGATGGTTTTCAGCATCGCCGCTTAGGAAGGGACATTAATATTGTGATGATCGACGCGACGTGTCCGTTCGGTTACGGTAAGCTTTTGCCGGCGGGTCTTTTGCGCGAGCCGGTTAAATCGCTGACACGCGCTCACGCTGCGGTCATTACAAAAACAAACGAGATCACGGAAGAGCAGGTCGAAAAAATCGAGTCACAAATCAGTTCTGTTAATCCCGGCATTGCCATTATCCAGTCTTTTTATAAAGCGGTATGCATTCGAACGCTTAAGGAAACAGAACTCAATTTCGAGCATATCAAGGGCAAAAAAACATTTGTGTTTTGTGGTATTGCCAATCCGGATTCGTTTTTGCATAGTGTCGAAGAGCTTGAAGTCGAGCAGGTCGGCTCGGCATTCTACAATGACCATCATGTTTACTCGGCCGTGGATGTGAAGGATATTTGTGAGCAGGCGAAATTCTTAAACGCCGAAATCGTACTCACGACCGAAAAAGACTGGACCAAGATCGAACCGTTCAAATCAGTGATTGCACCTTATTTGTTCGCGTCCCATTTCGGTTATATTGAGATTGAAATGCGAATTGCTGCAGGGGAAAATGAATTAAAAGGATTGATTCAGAAGGCGATCGAAGGTAAAATCGGGCCGATCAATGCATAGGATAAGATGTACACGGAACTGTTAAAAATCGTTTCCAATCTGGGTTCGCCGAAGGTAATGGTGGTGGGCGATTTTATGCTCGATGTTTATATTTACGGCGACGCGATGCGAATCAGCCCGGAGGCGCCGGTGCCGGTCCTGAAGGTCAGGCGGACCGAATACAGTCCCGGCGGTGCCAGCAGAGTGGCGGTGAACCTGGCGGATTTGGGAGCCGGGGTATTGTGTCTTGGTTTCATCGGCAACGACAGCAACGGCAAAAAGCTGGTCGGTCTTTTGAAAGAGAAAGGAGTTGATACGGCGGGTCTCGATGTCACGGAGCGCAGGCCGACAATCACCAAGCAGCGACTGATCGGCCTGGCTCAGCATCGTCATCAACAGCAGTTATTCCGGATGGATGAAGAAGTGACCGGTGATTTTGCAGAGGATCAATATAAAAGGATTTTGGATCGGTATGAACATCTTTTAGCCAAATCCGATTTGGTGTGCCTGCAGGATTATAATAAAGGGCTGTTGAATAAACCCATCTGTCAAAAGATGATCAAACTGGCCCATAAAGCCGGCAAAAAAGTTTTGGTGGATCCTTCATTAACGAGCGATTATTCAAAATATG
>CAZNET010000400.1:0-3219 GCA_964571885.1 uncultured Pirellulales bacterium | reverse complement strand
CTTCCAGGAACGAAACCGGCACCTGCTTTATGACATGGTTATGGTTAGAGTCTATCAGCTTGATCATTGCCGAAGCTTTCGCCATGTTTTGAGGAGTCGCTGTGACCAGCAGCGTTTGAGTATCAGGAATTTGAGAGACAGAACCTATTTCAAGCTGCTCAAGAATGTCTTTGACCTGATCGGCGGGAATATTTCTCAGCGAGAAGACTCGATAACGTCCGATATTTCGATCCGGCTGAACGGATTCACAGAAGCAGACCGAAGAAAAGAAAAAACAAACATAACTGAAAATAATCGTTACAATCTTCCATGATAAATTGTTTCTCGAATCAAAACAAAAAAACATATCCTGCTCCAAAGTTTCGGATCGGTCCAAAAACCTATTCATAAAAAATTTTATTGCTGAATCTCAATAGGATATACATTAACATCTTACAGACTTATCGGACAACTCAGCTTGAAAACTGTGAAAATAACTCCTTTTTTTAGAAGCTCTTACGCAACAAAGATAAAAATAACATATTCGTCGAGATATCTGTTATTCATTTACACTTAAGACAAAAAAAGGCAGATTAGGTTCCTGTATTTTCACAAAAATTTTTATGAAACAGAAGGCTCCACAGAAAAACCGGCGAATTTATAAAAGGTCTTATAAAATAATGAATATTTATATCATTAAGCAACCAAGAAGATCGATCGTTGTGTCAACAGAATTTCCCGATACGTTTAAGAGTTGCCGAATTATCGCGAAGGCCTCCTGCTGGGTCTTTTTATTGACCTTCTTGAGCGCCTGATCCTTGAATCGATTTTGTCATTTGAATCATTTTGCTGTTCTTCTTCGAGTTCACGGCCAAGTTGCTCCAATTCTTTCGCTTCTTCAGGATTAATGCTCATTGCCTGCTGCTGCAATTCCTGGATAAATTCGTCAAGCATTCTGCTGGAATCGTCATCTCCCTGCTGCAAGTCGGGATTCGATTGGATATCTTCTTTCATCTTCTCGAGTCCTTTGATAGCCTCCTGCAGTTCTGATTTATCCGGTTGCGACATATCCGGTTGCGGTATTGGCGGTTCCGCTGTCGCTTGATCAACAGGAATCGTAATAACCGCCGTCGATTGAGCTGATTGATTTAAATCACGTGTCGTGGCGGAAGCGACCGGTTCGCCGTTATAGCTAATGACGAGACTCTGTGTTTCAACAAACTCTAGAACGAGTTCAAATGTTCTTGAGCCGTCACGCATCACCATCACGCCGTCCTCAATTCGTTCGACGACCAGATGCCCTATCCTTTCAGAAGGTTTGACCCATTTCAGTCCTTCGCCAGGCTCATCGATCAAAGCTAACGATCGATTCGGATCGGTGGCACAGAAACTGGTACCGATCAATTCAAATTTCGCTTTCACCGGAGCCGATGGTCTGGGAGTCGGCCTTGTGGGAATCCGTCGAGTTGGCCTTTGCGGCGTCGCTGTTACCGGCGGAGGCGGCGGATCGATGTAATTTGCGAATTTTTCAGCCTGTTTCACCAGAGGAGACAAATAATTTTCATTTTGAGCTCGTTTATCTCCCATAGTGTTTTTGAATTTTTCAACCGCGCCTTCCGATTTTAAAAATTCTTCGATATCCTCCTCCCGACCGATTCCCCAAAAAACAGCAGGGGCCGGTATCTGGAAAACAAACAGTAATAAAAGAATATATTTTAGAGTTTTCGTCTTCATCTGACGGCATTCAAACAATAAAGGAATTCAAAATATACCTTGTTTATCGGTTAGAATACGTATCTTCCTTATTTTTGACCTTTTTTTTGGCCTCAGGTTCCCGCCAATATCTTGTTTTTTCGATATATTTTTCATTTTTACGGCATATTCACTGTTATGTTCAGGCAAATGACGGTCAAGACAGATCATTTGGGAATCGGTCGAATCCTCGACATAAATACTATCATTGTGTCTTGAAATGGAATCATGGCAATTTTTCCAGACGACATTGACCGCCGAAATAACAATTTCTAACTGCCCCCATCTGCAATCTCCATGTTCAAAAAGTTCCCCCAGTGCCTAGAATTGACATTCACGGGATTATACTTCAATGATTGGTATGGGCGCCAGATGAGATCCGGCTTAATGATATCCACCTCACGACCAGCAGCCGGATTGACAAACATTAAAATACTGGAAAAAAGCGATATTTTTTTGATGCATTGCCGAATCAAAATGACGTTTTTTATATTTATCGTTTAAAATAAAAACCGCGACACTTAAATTCCACATTATCCCCGTCGGCCATCGTTACCTTTAATTCATCGGTAAATATTTTTCCGCCCCCTTCTTTTTCCGGAGGGATCACCTCGACTTCAAGTTTATAACGGGGGCCGACTTTTTCTTTGTTAAGTACCTTCGCATAACCTTTAGCGGATTCTACGGATTGAATCTCAAAGTCTTCATCGTAATTATTTAATATCCAGATTTCCTGTTTGACTGCCTTACCAGGCTCGGCACCAAAAATAATAATATTGGGACGAGTGAGCTTAAATCGTGGGATGGTACTGAAATATAAAGAAACAACTTCGCAATCAGGATGGTCCATATTGATATCAATACGCCCATTTAACGTTTTTTCCAGTAAATCTTTATTAACTTGCGGCTTTATCACATGCGTTTTTGCTTTCTTCTTCAGATCATACTTATAGGTCAGA
Source organism: uncultured Pirellulales bacterium (assembly GCA_964571885.1). Classification (GTDB taxonomy): domain Bacteria; phylum Planctomycetota; class Phycisphaerae; order Sedimentisphaerales; family Anaerobacaceae; genus CAZNET01. The sequence continues at coordinate 529 of CAZNET010000400.1, read as the reverse complement.
CAATTAGCGGTGGACTTGAATCCCCTCAAAGCAAACGGCCGTCCATCAAGACTTTTCAGGGTGATATCAGGGCAATTCACATCATTCTTTCTAAGGTGAATTTCCAGCTTCTGCGGTTCCACGCTTATTTTTTTTGCGATCTCGCCTTTGATGGTTAGCATCACTTTAGGATTACACGGATCATTACTTAAGACATACAGGTGTTTACTGACGGGACTCGGTCTTCTGCCCGCGTGATAACGTACTTTCAAAGTTCCCGTTTCATTCGGCTCATATTCCTTTTTTTCCAGGGTAAAAGGAGTACATCCGCAGGTCTTCATAACCCGGTCAATTTTCAGAAGGTCCCCGCCAGAATTTTTGAAATGAAATTCACAAATACTTTCCGATCCCGGATTGATTTGTCCCAAGTCAATAACAACTTCATCAAAAACAATTTTTGGTTGAGCGGCCTGATTCGAACCCGCCATACTGTTGGTGTCCTGGCCATAACCCACGGCCACACATAGAATTAAAGTTATCAGGACCAACG
>CAZNET010000399.1:0-3223 GCA_964571885.1 uncultured Pirellulales bacterium | reverse complement strand
ATCGACAATATTACTAAGAATTTCGTAACCGACTTTACCTTTTTTCTCAGAGGCACCGACAATCGCTATAGACTGCGGATTGAAAAAGTTTTCAAGACTCATCTAATTTTTGCCCTTTCCGGATTCAATATTCACGATTGAAACCATGAACCAATAAAAGTTCTAAAGGCAGACAATTCTATTCTGAAAGCCCCTGATTTGCAACGGTATTTTCCTTTGATAATGAATATTAAACATAAATAAACATGTTTTTATTTGTGAAAACAAACACTTAAACTATAATTTCGTAAAAAATCGAAAAACTGAAAGGAACAATTATGGCTTTTACTTTAGATATAGGCCAAAAAGCACCCGATTTTTCACTTTTAGCTACAGACGGCAAAACTTATTGCCTTGAAGATTTCAAAAACGCAAAGGTGCTGGTTGTTTTTTTTACCTGCAATCATTGTCCGTACGTCAGGGGCAGTGATCCGATTACCAGGCAGACCGCTGAAACATTCAGGCCTCAAGGTGTTCAATTCGTTGCGATCAACTCAAACAGCCCAAACACTTACAAAGAGGATTCCTACGATCATATGATCGAGCGAATAAAGAAATATCAGTTTCCCTGGATTTATCTTGTCGATGAAACACAGGACGTTGCCCGCGATTATGGAGCCTTACGAACGCCCCACTTTTTTGTCTTCGATAAGGATAGAAAGCTGATCTATACCGGAAGAGGCATTGATAATCCGAGAGAACCTGAGAAAATGACGGTCAATGATCTTGAAGCCGTCTTAGCAGCGCATCTTGAAGGCAAAAAAGTGTCAACTGAAAAAACAAACCCGATTGGCTGTAATGTCAAATGGGACGGCAAAGATGCCCACTGGATGCCGGCTGAGGCCTGCGATCTTGTCTAATGATTAAATCAGGACGATTTGTTATTCAAAAACATTCAAAGCAGAATCACCCCATTCATTGGGACCTGATGCTCGAGGAAGAAAGGTTTCTGCGAACATTCAGAATTGATCAGCCGCCTGAAAAATGTAAAGCAAACACCGCGATCAAGATAAAAAGGATTTTCGATCATCCGTTAAAATTTCTCGACTATCAGGGCAGTGTTAATCAGGGTAAAGGGCAGGTCCAAATAGCCGATAGAGGAAACTATCACGTTATAACCGAAGATGAAGCTAAAATTACAATCGAATTGCAAGGTCAAATTCTAAGCGGCAGGTTCGATTTGGTCATAGTGTGATTTTATCGTCGTTGTTTTTCCGTATCCGGTTCAATATGGATGGTAATATTTACGGGTCTAAGTATTTCATGATGCAGTGTATTTTCAAGGTTTTCGGCTATATTGTGTGCATCGGTAATGTTTAAATCCGGATCGACCAGGATATGCAGATCAAGAAAGACTTCCCGGCCGACCATACGCGTTCTCAGCTTGTGCCAGTGACGGACCGATTCATTCGCTTCAACAATTTGTTTGATATGATCAATCGTCTCAGTATCGACGGAAGCTTCGGTAAACTCTCTGAAACAGTCGCCGATAATTTTGACCCCGACGAAAATAATCATAAGGCCCACGGCAATAGCCGCGAGTTGATCGCCGTACAAAAAGCCGAATTTCATTGAAATATATCCGATTACGATCGCAACCGAACTTAGCGCGTCACTTCGCTGGTGCCATGCGTTAGCGTAAAGAGCTGCGCTGTGTGATTTTGTTGCGACTCGTTTGGTTATCTGAAAAAGGATTTCTTTCGAGATGATCGAAAGAATGGCTGCCAGAACAATCGCAAAATGAGGCTTGTTGATACTTTGCTTCATTATCTCAACCGTGGAAAAGTAAATAATGGACGAACCGACAATGATTAGAATGATAGCGATAAAGGCCGCCGAAAATGTTTCCATGCGGCCATGGCCGAACTGGTGCGATTCGTCAGGTTCTTTGGAACCGAAATGCACTCCCAGGAGCACGGAAATATCGGTAGATAGATCGGAAAAAGAGTGAGTTCCGTCAGCAATAAGAGAAATCGATGAAAATACACTGCCTGTTATAATTTTTACGATACTGAGAAAAATATTGACCAGTGCGCTTAGGTAAGTTACGGATTTAATTTTTCTGACTTCATCATTGTTTTTATTCATTGCCATTCGGCTCTTAACCCAATACTTTTTCTCTGATCTCGGAAACCGTTTTCAGATAATTGTCCGCGGTCGCCTTATCTTTGGCCTCAATAATGATCCGCATGATCGGTTCGGTATTGCTGGTGCGAATATGGATCCAGCTGTCCGGAAGATCGAACCTGCAGCCATCACTGGTATTGACCTTTGCCGAAGTCCATAATTCTTTCACGCGTTCGATGATTTGGTTCGCCTGATTTTTGTCGGCGGGATATTTTTCCTTAACCATGTAATAGCCCTGCAGTTCGTCCGTTAGCGTACCGATTGTTTTGCCTGTTTCGGCCATAAGCTGAAGGACCAGCGCGATTGCGACCAGGCTGTCACGGATCGGGCCAACCCGGAGGTCGATCACGCCTCCGTTGCCTTCGCCTCCAATGACACAATTATTTTTCATCATGGTACCGGCGACATGAGCTTCCCCGACAGGTGTACGTATCACGTCACAGCCTTGCCGTTCAGCGATGTCATCGACCATACGTGACGTAGATAGATTCGCAGCCACAGAACCTTTTTGTTTGCTGAGAACATGTTTTGTCGCGAGTGCCAGCGTATATTCTTCGCCAATAAAACGCCCTTTTTCGTCCACAATTGCCAAACGATCCGCATCCGGATCCTGGGCAAAACCGATATCAACCTTCTTTGCCTTTACGATCTCGCATAAGGCGGTCAGATTTTCTTTGATCGGCTCGGGTGTATGATCGAATATGCCCGATGGTTCGTCATTGATTGCGATGGTTTCACAGCCAAGTTCGGCCAGCAGTTTTTTTGTGACAGGTCCCCCTGCTCCGTTGACACTGTCAAGCACGACCTTATAGTGTTTCGAAGCGATTAATTCCTTATCTACCAGGGCCAATACTTTATTGAGATGAATGGTATAGGTTTGCGTATTCATATCGGCTTTACCGCATTGATTTGATCCGGCAAGCTGAAATTGTTTATTGAGATAAATCGCCTTAATGTTTTCAGCATCATCCTTCGGCGGAGCAATCCCGTCGGCAAGTAATAATTTTATACCGTTATAGGCGATAGGATTGTGTGATGCCGTAATCATAAAGCCGCC
>CAZNET010000398.1:0-3231 GCA_964571885.1 uncultured Pirellulales bacterium | reverse complement strand
GATCCCATCGTCGGTCCGCAAGGTGATCTTTCTAAACCAGCCGATCGATATGCGAAACTGGAGAGGCAATCCCGCCGATCCCTTGTTCGTGATCGCCGGTGATGCAAACGACGAACCGCTTATCATCGAACAATGCTGCACCTTTTATCAGGGACCTTCCCAACAGCTTTGTCAGTGGTATCATACCGGGTCAAGAACGGTCGTATTTAAGGATACCAAAGGCAGATATATCGCTGCGCCAGGAACAACCGGACATGTCTATTTCGAAGATCACGTCGGCGGGGGCTCCATCAGTAATCAATTCCAGCCCGGCCAGAAAGTCTGGGCAAGACAATGGAACACCGAGGATCTCAGTCATTCACCGGATCATCCTTTAGTTCTTAACAATGGTGCCGATCTCTGGATTCTCGGACAGAAGTGTGAAGGTGCCAAAAAAGGAATTGAAACCATAAACTCAGGACAAACCGAAGTACTCGGAGCATTCTATTATCCGGTTGGAGATGTTCCTGTTGACATGCCTCTCTACACTATCGATGAATCGAATTTTTCGGCGGCCTGCACAAGCACGACCCATTATTATAACATCATTGTCAAAGAAACAAGGAGTGGCCAAACACGGTATTTATATAAAAGTGACGTTCCCGGCAGAAACGGCATCATCGGCGGCGGCGCATCGAAGGTTGATCTTTATCTTGGCTATCAAAGAGATTACCGCTACATCCAGGCAATTTGTGACAATTGGCTTATATTAGGTTCTAATATAACGGGAGATTTTAACCAAGATAACAGTGTCAATTTCGAAGACTACAGTATTCGAACATTGAGTTGGTGAGAGAGGTCTTAAGAACCGTCCCATAATAGGTCTTTTTTTGATACAACCACACTATTTGCTTCAGTTAATAAAATCGGTATAATTATTCTGATGCCGTGAAATATATTTTTCTAACTTACGGCTGATAATAACTTTATTAAAATGGAAAAAATTTAGTTTATTCAGGCTTTTTAACTTGACAAGGCCTGAGCTTGTCGTTAAATTAGGACAAAAAGGCAATATAGAGGACTCTTAATATGTAAAAGGATTTTACAATATGGAGAGGGTTACTTAAGATGAAAGAATTATTCACAACAGGCGAAGCTGCAGAAATATGTAAAGTCAGCCAGCAGACAATAATCCGCTGTTTCGATTCCGGAAGACTGGAAGGATTCAGGATACCCGGTTCTAAATTCAGAAGGATCCCAAGGCAAAGTCTGATCAAATTCATGAAGGAAAATAACATTCCTCTGGATGGTATCGATTCGGGCAAACGAAAAATACTCATCGTTGATGATGATCCTGAAATTATCGAGTTGATGGTCGACGTTTTGTCACGCGACAGCCGGTATGAACTGAAAACGGCAGCCAGCGGTTATGAGGCCGGAATCGCAACCGAACAATTCAGGCCCGATTTGATCCTGCTTGATTACATGCTGCCCGATGTCAATGGCAATGTCGTTTGTCAAACGATCAAAAAGAATCCAAACTTTGAAAACATCAAGATTATTATTGTCAGTGGTGTCGTCAAACAGGATGAAATTGATCAGTTGCTTAAATCCGGAGCTGAAGATTTTATAAAAAAACCGTTTAGTATCGCCGAGTTGACCGGAAAAATCCAATCCATACTTGGAGTACATTGACGCTTTAATTCATTAACATGATCATTACAGCAGGGCTGAAGCTGTTTTAAGAAATTATAAATAGACGTAAGGACGCAAAATGGCAGAGCGATTCACCCAAACACCTGAAAGCGGAACGATTGAATCTCATATTTCTCAAATGGATTCGCTGTGGATTTTACCGCAGACAGCCGGCGTTTTTTTAACCGGCGTGGATGAAATGAGCTTTACACCGTCTTCTCTTTGTCAGCTCGTCGAATCCGATCCTGCGTTGGCATCCTGTGTTTTTGCGCTGATCCATCAAAAAAACCTTCGACCGTCAGCCGACATATCGCAAGCCCTCGAACGATTGCCGCTCAGGCAAATCCGTGATCATCTATTGAACCTGCCGATCTATCAGCCCTGCGATGAAAAAATAAAACGAATTCAGCAAAGAACAGACTTGAGCAAATTCAGTGTCTCCGTTGCCTGTTGTGCCGAGCAGATCGCCGGGAAAATGAATCTCAATATGAATCCTAAACAGCTTTATCTGGCGGGTCTCCTGCACAACATCGGCAATATTGCGCTCGAGCAGATCATGCCCAAAAGCTTTGATAAACTCGTCGAGACCGCGCAGCGGCAACAGGTTGATATTTCGCAGATTCAGAATCAGCAGCTTCAGACAAACTACACGCTTCTCGGTAAACGGCTCGCAGAAAAATGGCACTTCCCCCAAATAATCGAATATGCTATCTGGCTGCACCAAAGTGACACATCCATGATCATCGGAAAACTGCCTCAGGCTGTATCGGCGCGGGTCGTCCGCCTGGCTCGACTGATCGCCAAACAATCCGGTGTCGGCTTGTCCTGCAGTTTCGATACATCCGAGATTCCGGGGGACATTGCCGATTCGCTTGGTTTACATGTCGACGATATTGATGACATCAGGAACTCACTGCCACAGGCGATTGAGGAAAAAACACAATTGTATGACGCCGATCCCGAGCAGGCGGAACAACATTATTATACAACGCTTCAAAACATGACGGCTAAGCTGGCAGACGAGAATACGAAATTGTCTCTCGAGAACCAGGAGCTTTCGAGCAGTATATCAATATTTAATTTCGTTCAGGATATCCTAAGTGACATCGACACTCAGCCGACCGCTTTACGCATTGCCGAATCGATTGCCGTTAACTGGCAAAAACATCTGCATACCGGCCATGTCTGCCTGCTGTTGGCGAATCCGGATCCGGATAATAACCTTGAAGCGGCTGTTGTCGAAAACCAGAATCACAGTTTTACCACAACCGTAAAATGTCCGGATTCTGTTGAACGGCTTTTTAACAACTCTCAGGAAAACCTTTCTCTTAGTTCGGTTGACAACAGTTATCACTGGCTATTCGAACAGATAAAAATATCTATTAATCCTGATGTTACTAAATCGATCGCATTGAAACTCGATAATATATTCACCGGTGTCATTGTCTTTGAATTCAGCTATCCCGCGAATTCGGATCGTGTTAAAAACACATTCAAAACCGTCTCGGATTTTGCTGCAATTATTTTGTCGCTTGTTGAGAATTTTACCGAGCAGAA
>CAZNET010000397.1:0-3239 GCA_964571885.1 uncultured Pirellulales bacterium | reverse complement strand
GTTAACGGTCGAATACCATCTTTTTATAATATGCCTGCCGACAAATTGGCAATAAATTGCCTAAATACAATCAAACTTGTGATTTGTATTTACCTGATTGCCGGCGCACCTCATTTAATAAAATACCACCTCAATAAGTTCAAAAAAAATCCCGAAAGGAACACCCATGAATAAGATGCACAGTATCGCCAATATCGCCCTGTCCACTGTCATTATCTATTTGCTGGTCAAAGCAATTCAACCGCTGGCTTACACGATGATGTTTTTATTTGAAAACGATTCTCAATCGACAAAAGTACCCATCGCGATCGGTATGATCGTAAATATAATTACTTTGGCCGCACTGGTTTTCGTAGTTATCCTGAATAGAAAAAAACTCGTTAACAGGATTGTGGGGGCCGAATCGTTAAATGAACCCCAGTCGCAGCTTAACTGGATACCATTCAGCTATCGGCTGGTATGTGTCACCGTCGGGGTGTATATGTTATATCATTTCTTATCAACAATAATCCACATCATATACAATATGAAAACGCTGCAATCTTATTCGAGTACATACAAGCCCTCGGAAATCTTCTACTACAATGGTATCAGAATGCTGATACTGTTGATATTAACCGTTTACCTGCTAACGGGAGCGCCGCATTTTGTCAGATGGCAGACAAAAAAAACCCTGCAGCTTTGCGAAAAAACAAAACCAAATAAAATCCGCGGAGAATAAATGGTAAAAACACCGGTTATCGGAAAACGCGCAAGGAAATTTTCACAACCTTGTTCCCTGATTCACAGATCTGATATTCTCTTTAATTTTATAAGATAAACCAGGGAAGTACCTTTAAGCCTTCAACTCCGAACAGTTTATCACCCGCGTAAATTAAGACACCCGCATCCTCGGGCTTATTCGTCAGGTTCACCATAATTCCAGTTCCTTAATCAGGTTCTCATTAAACATCTCGCTGGATTTAATCCAGATAAAGGGTCATTTTGCCCGACGATGTACGCAAATAATAAAGATTCGTTTGTCCGCCACAATGAATTTTTAGAGGTGCCCTTAATTATATTTCAATGCGATTTACTGATAAATGCTTACTATATAATATCTTACAGTTATTTCATTGGATTATTCATTTTTGATAGGTGCAGCAGGTACGGTCGTTTTCCCACACGTTGATGGTTTCAAGTGCGGCGTTGGTAAATTTTGATTCGAGTTTGTCCCAGGCAAGCGCTGCGATATTCTCGACCGTCGGGATCGTTCTCTTAAATTCCGGTACCTCGGCGTTGAGGTTTTTGTGATCGACGAGCTGTAGAAAATGCTCGTCGACCATCCGTTCGAATTCGACCATACTGAAATGCTCCTTTTCATTCAGCGAAACGGTGACTTCAAGGATGTAATTGTGCCCGTGGCCCGCCGGGTTGGCACACTTACCAAACACCTCCAGATTCTTCTGCTCATCGTAATCGTCGTTCCACAATTTATGTGTCGCCGCGAAGTCGAATTTTTCACTCAAACAAACCATATCTTTATCTCCAATTGAGACTTTTCTGTGGGGATTTAGGTTAAGCGCTATTTTGTTCAACTGTGCGCCGTGGAATTTATCATTCAACAACGGCCAACAGTCATTTAACAGTGTCACAATATAAGACAGATCGATCGAAACGCCCTGCCGGTATAATTCTCTTATCTTGTTGCCGAACAAAGGAACAATAAAATCACCGACGACCTCATCGATATCTGCGACATTGACAATAAAGCCGGTAGCCGGGTTGACGCTGCCCGTCAGTTCGACGCATATCTCAAAAAACAGTGCCATTCCTTCGGCGGTTGGTTTCGAACAGAAGGAATTGTACCCTTCCGGATCAGTGTCACTGAATGGATTGATCGAAAAACGAATGAGTCTGGCTAATCGAACCATAGCAACCGACCTATCCGCCGTTGCGGTGCATCAGACTCATGACTTCGTTTCGGCTCCTCGGGTCTTTGCGGAAAATTCCCCGGATCGCCGATGTTACCATGACAGAACCGGGCTTTTTCGCGCCGCGGATCGTCAAACAACTGTGCGAAGCCTCGAGTACGACCGCGACCCCCTGCGGCTTGGCGTTATTCATAATAAAATCGGCGATCTGGTTGGTCAGCCGTTCCTGCACCTGCAGTCGATGGGCAAAATTGTCCACGATCCGTGCCAGTTTGCTGACACCCATCACGGTTCCCTTGGGCAGATAAGCCACGTGAGCGTGACCGATGAACGGCACCATGTGATGTTCACAGACACTGTAAAATGGAATGTCACGCAATAGCACGATTTCGTCATAATCTTCGTCGAAAATAGGTTTAGCGTGTCTTTTCGGATCGGTGTACATGCCGTCCAGAAGTTCCGCATACATATTAGCGACACGTTTGGGCGTATCGACAAGTCCCTCGCGAGTAACATCTTCACCGATCGCCAGTAAAATTTCTTTAACCGCTTTTTCGATTCTTGCTTTATCGATCTTTTGTTTTTTGGTCATATTTATCCCCTCTCACTTTTTCTTCGTCGGAGCGTATTTTTGACAGTTTTTTTCTTTGTTGATTTTTCTTTTGACAAATTGATCAAATAAGTGCTGAGCAGTCTGACACCGAAGCCGCACGAACCGACCGCTGCGTGACTTTTCGGTTTTTCGAACATATCCATTCCCGCCATGTCGATGTGGGCCCACTTGGTGTCGCCTGCAAATTCTTTTAAGAATGAGGCCGCGGTACAGGCACCCCCCCATCGGCTGCCGATATTTTTCAGATCGGCGATCTTGCTTTTCATTTCTTCGGTATAGTCGTCCCCGCTGGGCATGTGCCAGACACGCTCGCCGCTTTCCTTGCCGGCTCGGACCAGTTTCTCGACAAGTTCCTCGTCGCTGCTCATCAGGCCGCCCATGTATTTGCCCAGTGCCACCACGCATGCTCCGGTTAGCGTGGCGATGTCGATAATAGGCTCGCATTTCTGTTCGGCAGCGTAGGCAATGGCGTCACAAAGGATCATCCGCCCTTCCGCGTCGGTGTTAAGCACCTCGACGGTCTTGCCGCTGTAGGTGGTCACGATATCACCGGGCCGATAACTGGACCCGCCGGGCATGTTCTCAGCCGAGGGTATCAGCCCATAAACCGTCATCGGCAGTTTCAGTTCAGCCACCGCCCGCATCGTCCCTAAAACCGCGATGCCGCCTGATTTGTCGAATTTCATCTCATCCATATTCGCCGACGGCTTAAT
>CAZNET010000396.1:0-3242 GCA_964571885.1 uncultured Pirellulales bacterium | reverse complement strand
AATATTCATTTTATGTTGTCTGTCATTTTCTAAATACATTTTTCTTTCGACGCACCCAAATATTATTCACTATGTTCGCTGTTCGAGAAACCGGGCGAAGCTGTTAAATGGTAGTCCCAATTGTGAATCCCGTCCGGGTATCTGCCGTAAGAAACATCCTGATACTGTTCGCCGAACACAATGGAGTCGATCAGTGCCGTTCCATCGGTATCGAAAAGACCTATTGCCTCTCCGGAGGCACTTAGCTTGATATCCGCATGGGTACTGCCCTGTTCGGGGTCCTCATCGGCCCAGAATATCAGATAGGCGCCCGAAGCGATGCTTACACCGGAGGGGATTCGCCATTTTGTCGGATTCGCCAGATCGTCCGTCAGGTACATATTACTCAGGTCGATCGCTGCCGGCCCGGCATTGTAAAGTTCTATCCAGTCTGGATACTCGCCGGGTTCCTGGGGATCCTCGACCGTTGAGTTGTTCGATGCCATAAATTCGTTTATCAACAAATAATGGCCTGTCGCTTGCGGTGACGGCATTGCCGAAAGCCAGTTGTTGGGATCGTTTCCGTAACGCTCCGAATTGATCCGGGTAAGCGAATTGCTGTCGCCGTCAGCTCCGGGCCATGAATCGCAGCTTTCGGTTCCGTCGCTATAGTTGACTCTGTCAACGCGAATATAGTATCGTTCCAACGTCACCGGGTCTTCTTCACCCGGCATACCCAGTTCGATTTTTTCGCCGCCGTTTTTCATGCCGCCTTTATAGGGGCCGCAGATCCCGCCCCGTGTGACATTCGGATATCGTTCAAGAAACGCCTCGGGATTTCTGGCCACGATCAGTGTGCCTCCCGCGGCAATGGTAATCGGAGATTCGGCAGGGAACGTATATTCGATACCGTCAGTAAAACTCCATGCTGTTTGCTCAACATCGTCGTACAGAGTTACGTCACTATCTGAGATGTTTTTCAGTTCGACATATTCATACTGCTCGTTATTTCTGGAAAGATCGTTCGGCCAGACGGGATGATACATTATTTCATTTATCACAATGGGGCCTATCTTCGGGTAATCGTTTGACGACCCCGGGGTGTTTGTTCTTTGAGCCACAAAATTGTGCGTTGCCGTACTCTTGCGATGGCGTCCGAAAGCTACGCTGTTTTCCGATGCTTCAAAATCTTCCCTTTCGCGGAAGCCTGTCAGGTTCAGATTCGCATCGAGTGCCGAGGTCAATGTGACATCGTCACCATTTTCACTTAAAGCGAAAGAAGCGCCGAAATGATCGTATTCGGTAAAGACCGCATAGCCGCCGGCGGGAATGACCGTCGAAGGTATCTGGTATTTCATCAGATTGGCGTCGTTCGTGTCGTCGTCGCTTAAATACCAGCCGGTGATATCGATCGGCGATCCGGTTGTATTTTGCAGTTCGATCCAGTCGCCCGGGGCCGTGTCGGAATGAGCGAGAATTTCATTTATAACGATGTCACCGTACCTGGGACCGCTGTCACCCTGACCGGGGGTACCGTTTAAGTAGGTGCTTGCGCTCCACGACCATTTGTCCGACCAGCTGTTAGGATCAGGATCTGAAGGATTATTAATTCTAAGCGAATACCCTCCGCCGTCGGTATGTTTCTGCCAGCCGTCCTTATATTCGAATTCCTGGACCAGATTGCCGTTGGCGTCTTCGATCCGGATATTTTCGCCTTCATTAGCAAGACTGCCGAGGTATTGGCCGGCGACATTGATTCCTGTTCCGTATTTTGCTTCAAAAGCATTGATGTCTTTAACAACGACAACGTAGTCACCTGCGGTCAGTTCCATATCGGGGAAGGTAAAGGTGATTCCTTTGTTAAATTCGGCGTAATTCAAATGTATTGTCGATCCGCCGATATTGGTCAATTCAATAAATTCCGTGTTGGGGTCGTTCACATCCCCCGTATCTTGTGGATGATACATGATCTCAGTGACACGCAGGTTATTTGCTAACTGGTCAACGGTAAATATGACTTCATTCAAACCGCTCCAGTCACTGCCGTTCTTGGTGCGAGCTTTAACGAGAGTTGTTTCACTGAGAATAATACTTCCAGAGTATGGTGTGCCGACAGCATTGCCCGTAAGCCTTTCTCTCGGATCTCTGCCGTCGAGGGTGTAGTATATTGTCCCCGATGTCGACGGTGCCAGTGTTATCGTCAGGCTGTCACCGGAATTGATATAACCTCCATGCTGATAGCTTCCGTTAATATTAAGTCGCGGTCCCTCGAACGTGAACAATCCCATATCGATAAGAGAATCGATCACGTAATCATCTCGAGTTCCTGACCATGTGTCAGGTATATAAGTATCCATGTAATCGCCGGTTTGATAATAGATCACCTCGTTCATAACATCACGGAGTTCATAAAACCGCATGTTGATATGGCCTTCAGTCAGAGCTCCGCCGTTAAAGAAATGCTTTTGCGCACGGTCGGCGAATAACTGTTTGAACTCGATATTATTCTTAAGCGCTCCGTTCAATATCTCAATAGGTTTATTGCCGTTCACGTTGTTGGGGAATTTGAAACTGTTCGTTAATCTTGATGACTTAAAACCGTGTTCAAGGTCCCATGCATAGAATCGCCATATACTCAAGGGGCCGTCGGATTTTTCCCGGGCCGCGTTCCAGTTATTCTGGGGCCAGTCATCAACATGTGTATAACCCTGCAGCAGCAGATAATCGACATAAGCGGGCATGTCCAGCTCATCACATATCTGCTGATAGTACGTGTCGTTCGTAAGATCGTGACTCTGAGCGAATGCGATGAGATTGTTAAAGTCCACATGATCGCCGTCACGAACAGAAAACATATAGGGCGAATCGAAATCCCTCGGCGGATCCGCTGTCTGGCTTCCTGTTTGATATTTGCTGACGACATCCCAGTCCTTGTCACTATTGTAGTGTTCCTTAAAGAAGTTATCGTCGTGCCGTTCGCAGGGATTATAATAGCCGCTGTTCTTGAGCTGCCCGTTTAAGAAGAGGTTGACGAATATACCCGCACTGAATACGTGTCCCATATCGCCGTGCAGCCTTCTGGCAAGTTCGTCTTTTATGAAAGGATTTTTCCAGTCGGTCTGGCCTGCCCGCAAAACAATGGTTTTGAATCGGTCAACCGTAGAACGAGGTATATAGGGATAATCGAGCCAGCTTTGTTTATCGTAATCTCCTCTGAAGTATAATTTAAAGCTCCATTTCGCTCCCGGATTTTCAGGGCCGAT